>JAFGRV010000016.1 GCA_016934975.1 Spirochaetales bacterium
TAGCTCAGTTGGCTAGAGCGCATGAATGGCATTCATGAGGTCGTGGGTTCAATTCCCGTTGCCTCCACTTATACAGGATTTTGTATTTCCTATTATCATGACGCAGGCTACGCCCGCAACCTACATAATTAATGTATGGCAAGGGAGCGGTTATAGAAATTTTTGATTTCACGGGAACCTGCGTTTCGCTATTATTCCTGAAATTCTTGTAAAAAAACAAGAATATCAGGAATAATAGCATAAGCAGTTACTATTGCTTATGATAAAAAAGGAATGAACAAATTCCGGGTAGTTGTATATACATTGGAACAATGGCGGATAAATTTAAAGGAGAACTGGACCCTCAGATCGCGAATCTCCTCACTTCAATCGATGGTGAAAAAAATAATGGATCTACAGATTTAGGTTCTTTATTGGATGAAACTAATTCCTCACCAAAACCGGCACAGGAAAAATTTAAAATAATAGAAACGTTATCCGAGAAACCGAAGCCATTATTCAAAGATAAAGATTTCTACAAAAAAGTAATCCAGGGCGAAGGGGAAGCGACAAAACGTGTTCATGATTTTTTAACAAAATTCCTGAACGCAAAAGATCCTCAGGACAAATCCATGTTCCGGGCCCGGTTAATCCCTGCTATATGGGATCTTGGTTCAAGTATCGCCGGAAAGATATCCAAAACACTCCCTCTTTGCAAACGATTACTTCTCCGGTTCGGTATCCTTTCACCGAGTCTGATTACCCCTGAACAGCAGGAAATGCTTTCTACAATTATTTTTGAGAACAAAACCGGACAACCGATCTATTATCAGGATGAATGGCTCCAAAGAATAGCTACCGGGGTTATTAATTTATCTGCAACCGATGAATTGAAACGGGTTCAAAAGGATTCAAATCAGAAAATCCTCGAAAAAGTGGACCAGACAAAAGGTCAAAAAGATTCGGAAATCATGCTTTTAAACAACAAACTCAACCAAAGGGACAGCCTTGAAAATGAACTTGTTCAGTATATACAAATTATTAAAAGCCACCCCGGCCAGGATGCCGTAAACGGCCGCGGTACTCCTTACAGCGCGGATCAAAAACGTGCGATTACCAGTATCGGGGATGTATTAAGAAAATTAGGCACAGTCGACAGAGATATTACGAAATCCTGTACTATACTGGAAAATCTGGAACAGAGCATTGATTCCTTAAGCAAAAAAGCAGATGGAGTCCAGGCAACGACTGTCGATTCATCTCAGGTTATATCCGAATTTAATACGATCCGGCAGATGTCAAAACTCTGCGTCGGACGAAAAGGAAATCATTTTCCCATCCTTATGAAAAATTACCTGAGGCCGAATATCAGGGATATCGCGACCCGTGAGAATATTATAAATGAAATCGCGTATCTAGAGTCCCTTGATGAAGGACTATTTTTACGGACCTATAAAAATCAAACCACACGGATCGTTCCGAATATTATCATCCTTCCCAATTACGGGGAACGTGGTATCTGTTGGGAACCTTTTGAACGGAGAAATAGAGCTGCCAGCCGCGGAAGAATCGCAATTCCACTTTACCCAAAAAATTTGCGTTTTGCCGTTATTTCCGCCTGTGCCGACCTCCGGTGGCAAGTCGCCAAAGAGAAAGCCCTGCACTACTGGATGGAGGAGGGCGTGACAGGTAAATATTACCAATGGTTTCAGGCGCAAAAACTTCGGGGAGATGTAAAAGAATATTTCATTAATGATTATCTATTCTGGATAACAAAAGAGAGTGAAGGAACTCAGAAACTCGACAGAACAGTACGGGGTATTTTCTGGCGATTAATCCCTCTCCCTCAGGAAATAAAAGATAAGCTTCGAAACAGGGGCTTTGTATATAATGAACTTTATAAAAAAGATATCAATAGATCAAAGTCCGATGGATATTAATGGTAAAAAATAAACCAAAAGGTTTATAATCCCAGTTCTTCACTTATTCCCTGCATTGCTTTCAAAGAAATTTCCGCAAATTCAGCTAAAGGAATACCTATCGTTTCACATTCCCGGATAATGTCCCGATTTACCGACGCGGCAAAAGCCTTTTCTTTCATTCTTTTTGTAATTGATTTTGGTTTTACACTTCGTAATTTTTTATCCGGATAGACTAATGCAGTGGCGATAATGAGCCCGGTAATCGTTTCTCCTGCCGCAAGAGCATGATGGAAATTCGTACTTCTCTTTTTTCCGCAGGATATTTCATTGTGCAGTTGTATCGCGTCTATGATCTCCTCATCTACCCCTTGTTCTCTTAAAAGAGCTCCGCTTTTTTGTCCATGGATAGTCAGGTCCGCATTCGTAAGTTCCACATCAAGATCATGCAATAACCCGGCAAGAGCCCATTTTTCTCTGTCCTCTCCCAGATGATCGGCTAAAGCCCCAAGAACTGCCTCGGAAGCAAGACAATGTTTGATCATATTTTTATTACTGATGTGGGTGTGAAGTAATTCCAGTGCTTGTTCACGGGTAATACTCTTAAGCATTATATCCTCCAAATTCCGAATTATAAGTTTTATTTTCAAAAACACTATTACTCTAAAGTTTTGTCAAGCGTCAATTAAAATTCCCGGATTCCCACACTATCCCATCATGACAGATCCCGTAAAACAGAATCCGTCTGTTTATAGAGTTCTTTGTAATGATGATACATATCTCTATAGCGGTTATGAATATCCTTATCCGGTAAATACTCTTCACTCAATCGAACAAGATGTTCCGAGGCCTCAAAAACATCCGAAAAACCCTTAATTGAAGCAAATCCGATACAAGCTGCCCCGGTGAGTTCCGTATCCCAAATAACAGGGACATGAATCCTTTTTCCGAGAATATTCGCCCGGATAGTATTCCAGACTTTATACGAAGCCTGTATCCCGGAAACCCTTACGACACCTGGGTTGAAACCTTTTTCTTCGAATAATTCAAAGACCTCCTGCACGGCATACCCAATTCCTTCCGTTATTGCCTTAAAAAGATGCTGCCCCTGATGTTCCAGGGTTAATCCCACGAACATTCCTTTTCTATATCCGGACCAAACCCCGGATCGGGGCTGCTCAAGATGGGGAAGAAAAAGAAGTTTCTCCGGTCCCGGAGAAAGACGGCTCAGGAGTGAATAGAGCTTCTTATACTCATTCATATTTTTATTGGTAAGCTTTAAAAACCAGTCCCCTGCTTTTCCGGCAAAAGGGAGAATACAGGATATATGGAATAAACCGGGGCGTATATGAGGAACAGTAAAAAAAGCATCATCGCTGCATAATGTTTTACTGCACAGATTAATACCTTCGGATGTTCCGGTTCTGTCACATACTCTGCCCGGTTCGATAGTACTTGTCCCTAACAGAGACATGATAAAATCCGGACCGCCGGCAAAAACAGGAATACCGGGAGGAATACCTGTTAGCTCTCCAATCTCTTTTTTCACTTTTCCTATTTCTTCACCCATAGACACAAAAGGAGGAAATTTATCATGATCCATCCCCGTCCGGTCTATGGCTTCATGAGTCCACATATAGCGGGTAAATCCGGCTGTCGGAAGAATTGCACAGGCATTTCCCGTAAGAAAATAGCTGAAATATTCAGGACATGGAAGAAACCACCGTACTTTCTCATAGAGAGAATGATTGGTTTTAAAAAGATAATAAGCTTTTGAGAGATAATATGCCGGATTCACCTGATCCCGGACTAACCCTGTCAGTAGGTTGATATCATCCCTGCTCTGCTTATCTGCCCATGATAATGCGCCGCACAATGGCTTTCCCGTCGCATCAACAGGGATAAAGGTCGGACCATTTCCGCTCACAACGACCCCTTGAATCCCTGAACCGGAACCGGAAGCACGATACTCCCGGATACATTGTTTTGATACATCCGCAAATAATGTTGTCCATTGCATTATGGAAGCGCCTGAATCATTGAGGATCGGGGAACCTGGAGGGTTCATCGGCAGACGGGAGTGAGCAACAAGTGTTCCGTCCATATCGATTATACCACCTTTAATAATTGTCGTACCGATGTCAAATACAAGAATCATTTTAATTATTTTCCTGACAATACACTATAAGAATTCCACTTCGTTGAGAATAGTGTAAAAGAATTTCATTCATCCGTCATTTACTACGAAGAATAACATTTACATGTTCCGCAATGAAAACATATCATTATTAATTATGAACTGCAATAACATAACACTGTTTATTTATGGGGTAAGTCGGAATAAACAGGATTTATCATACACTCAGATTATCACAGACGGTTTTCACGAGGATAATATTACGCAGGCTACGCCCTCAACCCAAAGAAATATTCTATGAGGAGGTTGTGGTTGTGAACGCTTTTAATTTCCTGCAAACCTGCGTTGAGCTATTATTCCGAATATTCTTATTTTTTAAACAAGAATATTCGGAATAATAGCCCATATATAAAAAGTAAGGAATTGCTCGATGATTTTACATAAATGTAAGGTTTTTAGTGAAAATCACCATTATTTGGATTGATTATGAATGGCGAAATATATAAAAATAAAGTACACTTAAAATGAAGGGGATTATTTCATCTGTATGCCCGGCGGTAAAGACTGGAATACACTATTTAAAAAGGCTCAACAAGAACTCTCCCGAAATTCCATAGAGAAAGCTGTACAATTATTTGAAGAAGCGGAAGAAAGCACCTTGTCATCAAAAGAAAAAATGAAAGCCCTCACGGAAGTTTTGTATATTTATATGCGATCCGGCGATAGATTCTCTTATGATTCAACCGCCCGTATATGCAAAAAGATTTCAAAACTCCTGGATTCGACGATGCCTCAAAACGCATTATTATATAAGCAAATAGAAGAGTATTATATAAAACTTCAGAAGTATGTCGATGAAAAAGAAAGCAGTATTCGGTATGAGCCGCTCCTCATAAAGATAAAAGATTGTTTTCTCCAGATGGAGAACTTTTTTGCAACAGCTCTTGTGTATGTCAATCTCGGCTCCATCGCCATCGGAAATATACATATAAATGAAAAATGGCAAAATAAGCAAATTCACTATTTCCGGGAATGCGCGTATTTATTTGAAAAATTGGGATCCTGGAATGATGCAGGAGAAACGTATAAATCTCTCGGGATTGCCGCCCGGGAACAAAAGAAATTCGGGGTTATGGAGGATTGTTTTTTAAAATCAGCCGAATGTTTTATTAAAAGTCATAAAATTATGGAAGCTGCTAAATGCTATGAAGTACTTTGTAGTGAAAATGGATTAACGGATATCACGAAACGGATCAAATATGCTATCCTTTCAATTGAATATTCAATTGCAGTTTCTGATATTACATTCTTAAAAACTACTATTTTTAACACGGAAAAACTGATTGAAAGTGAAAGTGATACTCATAAGCGAAGAGATTATTTTATTATGCTTGCCGGTTTAGCTGTCAAAGGAGAAGAATATAGTCAAGCCGCGGAATTATATGAGAAAATGTGTAAAAATCCTCTCTATAACATATCAAAAAAACAAAAAAAAGAATTCCTGGCATTGATTCCGGAGTTAATAAAAAAACAGAAAATAAAATACAAAGAAGAAGCAGAGTCATATGCAGAAGCCAAAGACTATTTATCCGCCGCTACAACATATATAAAACTCGCGGAGCTTACGAAAATTCCCGGGTCAAAGTGGTTGTACCAGTTCGAAGCAGCACTCTGCTACGGCTATTACCGTATCCCTGTTAATACCGGGATACCGATTCCCGATTATATACGGAGAAGCGATATTCAAAGGCATTATGATTTAATAGAAAAGCAATTTACCCTCGCATTACACCATGCTTCCAAAGAAAAAGAAAAAAAGGTCACGATAAAAAAAGCACAATATATATGCAAAGAGCTCGCTCAATTTTACGGTGAAGAATTCAGGAATTACTTTACGAAATTAGGGGAGTTGCTGGCAGAGAGAAGGTAACCCTCCCTTTCTCTATTTCCCGGACCGGAAAAATCACTAAAAATCATCACATGTCCAAAAAAATAATATCCTCCGGAACAGCTACAACATCCCGGCGTTCCCGGCCGAGCAGCTGCCGTATCTCGGTACTATGCTTACCTGAAATAAGATTCAATTCGTCACTACTCATATTCGTCACCGCCTTTGCTATACTATTCAACATGACAACAGTTCCTGCTTTAAACACACCTTCCACATTTACAATTCCTTTCGGGAGTAAACTTTTACTCTGTTTAATTGCTTCCATTGCACCTTCATCAATCGTAATCACTCCCGCGGGTTCAGCATGGAGAATCCACCTGGACCTGCTGCTTAAGCGTTCCCGGGATAAAAACAATGTACCAATTTCCTCACCTGCCAGAACACGGGTAAGTATATTTTTTTCCCTCCCGTGGACTAACACCATTCTGCATCCCGCGGTAATAATAATTTTTGCAGCCGCCAATTTGGTTTTCATTCCGCCTTTTGAAAACAGGCTCCCGCTTCCACCGGCAGATTGTTCAAGTGCTTTTGTGATTTTATATACCACGGGAATAGGCTGAGCATCCTTATGTGTTTTTGGATTGTTATCATATAATGCATCGATATCCGTGAGCATAATCAGCAAATTTGCATCAATCTTACTTGCTACAAATGCACTGAGTTTATCATTATCACCAAAAGCCGTCCCGATCTCCTCTGTGGAGACACTATCATTTTCATTCAGAATCGGGATTACTCCAAGATGAAGAAGGGTTTCTATCGAATTTTTCAGATTTACCGAAGTTGTTCGATGATTAAAAACATCCGTGGTGAGAAGTACCTGGGCTACGGATATATTATAGGGAGCAAAGGCCTTATGATACTCATGCATCAGAAGTGGCTGTCCGATTGCTGCGCACGCCTGCTGCATCGACACTTTTTTTACTTTTTTCGCTATTTTCAAATGTCCCGAACCCATCCCGATCGCCCCGGAAGTCACAATAACGAGCTGCTTTCCCATGGTATAAAGATCATTTACCTGACGGGCAAAGTCTTTCACAAATTCAGTATCAATATTATTTTTCAAAGCAAGAGTATTGGTACCGATTTTTATCACAATACGCTTTACATCGGCAAAATTACGCATGATTTATTCCTTTACCGGGTTAAATTTTTTGTGTATCGACGCATGGGTAAAGCTTTTTTTACCCTCACCGTAATCCCCCACAATCTGTCCGTCGCCTAAGAGAATCCATTTGTATGAACAGTTTCTTTCCCCCCTTTGAGGAGTACCGCGTTTCCGCTTTTCTTTTTTTTAGCAACCCCATTATTTCTCTTAAAGCCGCGTTCTTCGTACCAGCCGGCAGGTCGGCCAGGATGATGGAAGCTGCATATGCATTCTTTGCTGATTCGGTTATACTCACGGTTGCCTCCTCAAAAAAATATAATACAGTATACATGACACAGGCAATGCCTGCAATCCAAATAATCAATCTATGACGTGGCTGCGGTTGTGAAAATCTTTTGATTTCCCTCGAACCTGCGTTTTACTCCTATTCCGCATAGTCTTGTTTTTATAACATGACTATGTGGAATTAAAGCAGAAAAAGAAGAAGAATTGAAACAAAAATTTCTTCTTGACGGATAGGTAAAAACAATGGAGAATGCATACAAGGAGCTGCTTTCATGAGATTAGGTGAAATTATCACACTCATATCACTGACTCTTTCTACAATAATTGTATTTATCCCACATCGGGACAAACCTTTTTTTTATGCTATTTTTCCTTTCACCTTACCAATCATTATTTTTCTCCACCTTGTCATCGAATCACCACGATGGCAGATGATCCCCGCATACCTCATCTCCGCAATATTACTCCTTGTCACCATTATCCGGATAGGAAAAAGGAAAAAGGAAGTAAAAATATTCTTCCACAACAAAAAAAAACATCCGCCTTTGATTATTATGGTACTGATATCTATTATCTTTCCCGTAGTAATTTTGCTCCCCGTTCTTCTCCCTGTTTTTTCCTTACCACCGCCCACAGGTCCCTATATGGTCGGGACGACGGAATATACGATTTATGACAATTCAAGACCCGAAATCCTCACTCATGATCCTGACGATTATAGAAAACTCGTTGTGAAAATATGGTATCCCGCGGATACTGTTGATAATAAAAAAAGAGAGAGATACTGGCAGAATCCCGCCCTATTAAGTACTTATCTTGCAAAAGAGTATGATGTACCTTCGTTTTTTTTCGAATATCTCGGATTGGTAAAAACACACAGTTTCATAGATGCAGAGATATCTGACGTTAAGGATACATACCCTGCTATTCTCTCTCTTCACGGGGGAAAATGTACCGACTCTCTCAACAATTTACAGATGATAAATGAAGACCTTGCAAGTAACGGGTATATCGTCATCGGCCTTACCCATCCCTATTCTTCACTCCCCATCGTTTTTTCAGATGGAAAAAAAGCAAGCTGTTCACAATTACGAAAAGAAACTCTGAATCTCCAATCGGAATTATCCGATACTCTCCGGGCTACCTATTTCACTCAACAATCAAAAGATAAAGAAGAACTTTTGCAAAATATAATCGAGATTGAAACAGCGAAACGTGCGGAAATTGAGATAAGAATAGAGGATATCCGGACAGTTTTAAACTGGCTGGAAGATATGAAAAATGATAAAATGACGACTCCTTTTAATAAAAAATGGGATCCCGATAAACTCAGCATCATCGGCTTTCACTTAGGCGGTTCGGTTGCTCTGAATTCCTTTCTCCGGGACCAGAGAATAAAAACATGCGTGAACCTCGACGGATTCCATTATGTGAATAATGAAAACCTAAAAATAAAAAAGCCTTATTTACTCCTTACTTCGGAAGAATCCGGACTTCATACAATACCCTTCATTATAAATCAACTTGATACCCTCTCATATTTATTCACCCTCAAAGGAACAACAGAACAGAGCTTTACCGATTATTCTTTATTTTCCCCCCTCATCGATCTCTTTCACCATAATGGTACACTGAATAACCCGAAAGTTGTTGAAATAACACGGTATTATATCAATTCATTCTTTTCCACCTATCTCCTTGGAGAGAAAACCGCGGCTTTTATAACAAACCCTCATGAATATGAAGACCTGGTGGTACAGGGTAATAATAATTAATCTTGACATAAAAATACAGCGCCTATACTATAATGACAATTTTATAAATTACTATTATAGTATTTATAAAATTGTCATTATTTCCAATTGTAGTATGCACAGTTGAGTATATTTCTCTTTGGAGGAAAAAAATGAAAAATATTACCATTATTATTTGTATGTTCTTATTAATGATCCAAACGATTTATGCGGACGATGTTCTTGGCAAAGTGACGACAGTGGTGGGAAAAATCAGTATAATCCGGGGTGAAATCAGAATAAGACCCAAGATGGGAACAAAACTTGAACTCCGGGATTCAGTCGAAGTATATCCGAGAGCCCGTTTTATTGTCACCCTTATTGACGGAAGCGAACTGCCTTTCCCCGAGGGAGAGACCGTTCGTATGGAAGACCTTGTCATGGCAGCCCTGACCGAACGCGCGTCCCATGCCCTCGATACATTTTTAGACCTCGTTAAAAACTCATCTCATATTAAAAATTATGATTCCATAAAGATGGCGGCAATGGGCTCAAGAGATACTGTTGATGAAACATCAACCTATAATACCATTGCGGAAATTGATAAAATTCTCCGGGGGGAAAAGAACCTCACGATCATTCTTGATCTTCTTTGTATAAAAGCGGATCTGTTTCTGCAACTCGGCAATTTCGCGGAAGTAACCAAGATTTATAAAGAAGTACTGTCCCGGGATAAAAAAAAGACGAAAACAGATAAAATCAAAGGTCTCCTTGAGATCCTCGATGTGCTCAATAACAGGCACCTTCGGGTAAGTCTGTTCTCTTCTGAAAATTTCGATATTGCATCGGAGATGTATGATATCCTGCGGGATAGTCTTTCAAGCTCCGGAAGAATGACGATTTCCGGAACAACCGATGAATCAGATCCGGAAACAATTGTCGACAATCTCCTGACAGGAAGCATTACTTTAAAAGACACGACGATGAGTATTGATGCAAACATTATCAATCCTTTGACCAGGGAAATAAAAAAATCCTGGACAATTTCCGGAGATAAAAAAAATATCGGTTTTCTCTCCCGGCAGCTTGCAAGCAGCGTTTATTTTTTCCTCACCCAAAAGAATATACCGGGGCAATCCGTCTTTCACGGCTTATATGAATCCAAAGGGATTGATATGCCGGAGGAGGTTGATCTTTACCTTGGTCTTAATAATGACGGAATATTTCCCACATACAGGATTGATGAAGAGTTGATTCTTCATGCCAGGGTGAGGGGCGAAAAAAATAAAAAATATTATATTACCATACTCAGAATCAGGCCGGACGGAGAAGTACATCTCCTGTATCCCAACTACGGCGATACGGCAGGCACCATGGAAATGAACACTCACTATATACTCCCGAAGAATAAAAACCTTTACAATTTTACCGTCACCGGGATCACGGGGGAAAATTATATTATCGGGATCGTCACGGAAAAGCCCTTTTCTCTTGCCGATACGACAAAAATAAAAAATAAGGTTTTCCCGAAACTCAGTTCTTTTCCGGAAGATTACATTAATAATCAGCTAAAAGTAAGTGCCAAAGATTCAGATATAAACTGGTGGAAAATACGGGTGATTCACTTTATGACGAACTACTAATCATAAATTAAATTGAGCGTTTTAGTAGATAGGCGAGTTCACCTTTTTTTGTGAGGGGGATAATATAGTCTCTGTAATATTGCAGAATTGCCTCCGGCTCAATGACATTTCTCACCTTTCTATTCACCCGGGCCTGAATATAGGCCACTTTATCAGCCACCCTGGTTATTATCCGATCTTCTACTTCTTTCCTTGTAAGAGCGGCCATAATTCCTTCCTCATCACGGGCTTTTATGAGTTGTGTATAATGACTGGTATTATCCCGGTATTTGCATTCCGCCACATAAAAAGATCCGAAATGGATTCGTTCGGATATCGCCTGGAGGGCATAGACATCCGTCACAACACTGGAGCCGTATTGGGCATCATCACCATCCGGGCAGATTTGCGGTACAAGGTTGATATAGCTTGCGAGTATCTCCTTTGTCAGGTTTATCTTGTCATAATTATCAATCATGAGTCCTGTATCGGAAAGAGTGACAAGCCGCATCGGGGGAACTAATCCCTGTAAAAAAGGCCGTTCTTCCGGCTGCCGGTACCGCCCGAATTGAGAATCCATATTTTCCTGATGAAAAAGCCGCACTTCCAATAGACTTTTTCCCTGTGCCCCGGTAAACCCGCTTTTTCCGGGAAGATAGATGACAGAGTTCACCCGGAACTGGGCCCTGTCTATAAGTTTGTGTATGATGGTCTCTTCGAGCCCCTCAAGCCTTGCAGCAATAAGTTCAAGGTTCATCTTTATTTCCTTTCCTGCACATAGTGATATCCCCAATCCTGTGAAGGATTTTATGAGCAATTAAGGACAACCTCCTTTGCCTTAGAAATCAAAAAATTTATGATAGTCTATCTCTTCGTATTTTACATCACGTATAACATTCTGATAAAATAAAGAGATAAGAAATAATTCCCTGCTTGCTTCACCGGCATAAAGTTTATATCTTCCATTATCGGGGATTCTTCCCAGGGAAATATCCGCTTCAGGATGTGTTTCTATAAACTCTATAATCGTTTCCGCATACTGGGCGGCATTCCGAAATACTTTTGTCATACAGTCACGAATAAGATTCTTTAAAAATGTATCCTCTTTGCCTTGCTTTTTTGTAATCTGATATGCACAGATCAGACGTTCAGTTGTTTTCATATCGGTAAGATAAAATCCGAAAAGGTCAGTTAATTCCTTAAAATAAATATCTTTCGTATACCAGTCGAAAGCAGTCTCATAGTCTCCCATACTACGGAAAAAATCTCCGCCATAGAGATAGATTGTATTTCTGTACCGTATTTGTCCGGATCTCTGTATATTTCCCGGAAACTCTTTCCCGCTTAAACCGTTTTCACGTTCATGCTTCACCATATTATATTCAAGATTTGTCCATGCTTCTCTTAATTTATTCCTGTCCTCATTATTCTCGGTCATAATAATAATGCTCTGGACTGCCCTCATAAAAAGAAATGTAGCCCTGAGGGGTGATTCCACGTAATCGGTTATTTCCTCGTTTTTAAATAAACAAAGCTCAAGAAATGAGGGTACGTCAATATCTTTTTTGATTGCGTTAAAAAGGGTGATAATCCGGTCATCCGGCTGCCTTATAACCGGATGAAGCCAGAGAGCGAAATCATCATTCTTTTCCGCAACAATCGGGATATATGCGAGTGCTGCAAGGAGTTCGATGACCACCGGAACATCTTCTTTTTTTACCTTTTTAAGGAGGGTAAATAATTTATATGTAAAATAGGTATAATTTATTCTGACAATCCTGGAATCATCATTTCCAATATATGGTGAAAGATCCGTCAGTTTTTTAACAGAGAGAAACAATGGAGACGGAAATTCTTCTGTCCGGAGAGTAATCAATTTATTGAGGGGCATCTTACTCTTATGATAACAGTTCAAGGCCGCGTACACATAGTTATTGAGATGAACCTTTGTATACAAGTATTCAATTTCTTCCGGGGTAATATCCCAGACTCTTTTGCCATTCAGATTCATTTTTTTCTCCTGTTTTAAGATAAATTCTCATATTCAGTTGATGTAAGATTCACTCTCTGCTCTCTGTCAAATTTCGAATTAAAAAGCATCTGTTCGCTTTTACAATCCTGACAATTCCGCTGGTCGCACACACGACACTGGGGCAGCTCATCAGCCTTCCCCTCTTTATGGTATTTCTGTATTTTTTCCATCCCGGCACTGTTGAAGACTTCCGAAAAACTCATGGTTTTCAAATCCCCGATTACAAGTTCACCATTGTAATCAAAACAACAGACATTCACCGTTCCGTCTGCCTGTACCTGGACCGGACCTTTATGCGGCCTTCCGCAAGTGGGAACCCGGTGAGCACAGGTAAGGCGGTATGCTTTTCCATCAATCCAGTTATGAGGGCGCCATACTTCCACAAGGTCCGCTTTATCCTTCCAGAAATTGATCCACTTTCCTGTCTGGTGGTTATTTTCCGGTATATCAATATAATTAAGAAGAATCTTTTGTCCCGGCTTTTTTTTATCAATGAGAAATAAAACCTTTTCCTTTAATTCGTCATACTGTTTATCGTGAGGGGGCCGGTGTATCTTCCTGTAGACTTCTTCGGATAAACCATAGAGACTGATCCTGATATCCGAAACATGCCGCAAAAGGAATTCCAGGTCCTGAAAATCGAAGAGGGAGAGATTGGTAATAATGTGAACTTTTTTAAAGAGGGAAGCCCCTTTTTCTATCTTATATTTCCAGGATTTGTCGGTGGCAAACTCCCCGAAACCGGAGATTGTGAGATGTTCGATATGGGGAAGATCGGCGATTGTTTTTTCAAGGATACTGTCGAATAATTCATTCGACATAACTTCCCGTTTGCGGACAAAACGGTCCCTGGGACAAACGATGCAATGGTAATTACACAAGGTTGATGTTTCGATTCTTATTTCATGTGTTGCGGTGAACATGTAATCCTTTTTTCCAGTTGTGCCACTTGTTCATGCACATCAATTCCAAATCCGTAATGAACAACTTTACAGACATCAATCTTAAAACCCAGCTCCAGCCAGCGAAGCTGCTCCAAACCTTCGTATGTATCCAGCTCCGTTTTTATTGATCCGGCGGAACTTAAGTCTTCCAGGAACGACCGTTTAAAATAAAACACACCGACATTCTTCTTTAACATGCTCATATTAATTGTACCGTTCTTTTGTATCGGAATAACCGAACGGGACATATAGAGAATCCGAGACTGATTATCCGTCACTATCTTTGCAGACAGCCCGGATAGAGCATCTTCTTCACAAAAAAAATCACAATAAAGGGTAAGTAAATCTACATTATTTTTTATGGAATATTCAAGACCCCTTTCCAATTGAGAGGGGATTAATGCCGGTTCATCCATGGGAATAGAGATAAAAAGCTCACCCTCTAATTGAGGATACAACTCCAGTACCCGTTCCGTCGCACTTTTGCAGGATGTACTCGTGGGTATAAAAGAAAACTTTTTTGATTGCAGCCCCGGGAGCTTGTCCAGGACTTCATGGTAGTCTTCCTCCGGGGATGTCAGTATCGTTTCACCCTCCTCCACTGCATTAACTATATCCAGAATATTTTCGATAAGTGTTTTCCCGAATATCCTGCAGAGAGCCTTATTGGGAAAACGCTCGCTTTGCAGCCGGAACGGAACAATTTTATATAGTTTCATCTTTCTCCCGGTTCTTTTTTAAAATCAGGTTATAATAGATAGGTTTTATCATAGATTCGGAATTGATTCAAGGGGAGAGATGTGGTGCCAGCAATTCCCGGTAAACAACAATCACCGGGACAAGCCTCACAGGCAGTTGTCCCAAAGGAAAGACCCAATATTGCTATAGTCGGTAAAGCAAGCTTCGTTGTCTTTTTAATAAAATCCCGCCGGTCAAATTTATCAGAATTAATTGATAGAGAACCGTCTTCCCGATTTTTTTCTGCCATAATAGTGATGCTCCTGTTAATTGAATGGAGTCATATTACACCAGAATGAGACGTGAGTCAAGCTTTAATATGCTAATACCCATTGTAATTTTAATTATGGCATACGCTTCCGACTGCGTTTAACTGTTTTACAATCAAACTATGCATAAATCACCCGGTTTAATTTATAGACAAAACAAACAACTCACCACTATTCCTGCTTATTTTAGCCTTTACTTTACGGAATTATTATAACTTCCACTTACACAAAATCATAATAATTTTAAACCAAACCCGCTACAAGAAACACCTCCTGTTTTTTTTCTTTACTAAAGATAATCTTTTTTCATAACATTGGTTTTTCTGAATTCTTGTTAAGAAAAGTAATTTTACTGCGGATTAAAATAGATTTTAAACGGATTTTTTATGAAGAGCTGTTTGATTTGTTCTGCTAACACTTCCGTTCACTTCTTAAACAAATTAAGCAATTCCACCCGATTCTGCGCCTTGCACTTGCCGTAAATATTTCTCACATGATTCCGTACAGTGTGAGTAGATAAAAACAGTTTTCCCGCTATTTCTTTCATTTGTAGTCCTTCTGTTAAATATCTTACTATTTCTTTTTCTCTCGGAGATAACTTGTACTCTTTACATTTCTTTTCGAAATCAAGAAATCGTTTATCCCCTTTTTTTCTTATAACCGAGTATATCTGTTCTTCGATTTTCTTAATCTCTTTTTCCTTTGCTTTATCTCTCTGCTTTAATATAGTTTCAATCTTTGCCTTAACCTCTTCAATATGAAAAGGTTTAACAATGTAATCAATAGCACCTTGTTTTAAACTCGCTATTTTTTCCGTCCGGTCTGTTCTGGAAGTAAGAAAAATAAATGGTATGTCTTCATAACCCTTTTTGTTACTAAGATTATTGAAGAACTCATGACCATCCATGGTTCCCATCATGATATCGGAAATAATTATATCCGGTTTGGGAATATCCGATAATCTGTCCAGCGCTTTTTGTCCGTCTGTCGCATGATAAACATTATATTTTTCAAGTAAACTCTGTTGTAAAAAAATAAGGAGCTTTATATTGTCTTCCACAATTAAAATCGTATATTTATCTGCATCATAGGTTTCTTTAGAAAAAGTGACATTATTATGTTCTATCACTTCTTTAGGGATAAAATCTATAAACATATCTTTTTCAACGGGAATATATTTGGGAAATTTTACGGTAAAAATAGTTCCCTTATGTAACGTACTCTTTACCTCTATAGTTCCCCCGGAGGATTCAACAATAGTTTTTACCAGAAACAATCCTATTCCAAGACCCTGCCCGCATAATTCCGTCCTTTTGATCCGGTAATAGGGCATAAAGATTTTATTTATTTCATCTGCCGGAATTCCCTCTCCATTATCTTTTATTGTAAGACTAATTGTCGACGTATCGGAAA
>JAFGRV010000213.1 GCA_016934975.1 Spirochaetales bacterium
CTCCCCAGGTGGTCATGCTCCCGGAAGGATTTGCTCACACCGTGGATTCAGTAAAAATCGGCTGGTCTTTTGCGAACGATCCCCACTCCGGTATTGTGTCTTACGAATATGGTATCGGAACTTCCCTTACCAATACGGATGTCATCTCCTGGAAGTCTCTCCCGCAATTTAACCGGGCCTACATTATCGGGCAGGGTCCGGAAGAATTCCCCGGGGAAAGTACGGAATCCGGAAATGAAAAATCCAAGGGGAAAAATGGTACAATAATAGAAGGTTTTAACTCAGGATTATCTCCCAAAGAAACACATACATTACAGGCGGACTTTATTGCGGAAGAAGAGGGTTTTGCCGTGACTCATAATCAGCACTACTATGGGCTGGTCCGCGTCACAAACGGAATGAATTTACAGAGCATCGGCGCCTCCCAGGCCCTTACCATAGATGCCACCGGACCGGATAGCGTGACAATCACCTCTCCGGAACAATCAACCGATACAACGAAGATCCCTTTGCATATAACAGCGACAGACAGCCAATCCGGTATTGCAGCGTACCGTTATGCCGTGTGGAAATATACGACCACCTCCCGAATCCCGGAAAAAGATGACTTTATTCATGAAGCGGGTTTTGTGAGTCAGGGAATGATCACGGGCACCTTTCAGAGTCAGGGTAACCTGTATAATAGTCCCGCGGAACAGGCATTGGGGAACGAGCAATTTTATGAGAATTTGGACCCATCAATGTTGGAAAGTGTCATAGGTCCTCCCTGGTTCGAACGGGGCTGGCACACAATTTCGAACGGGATTAATCCGGCGGGAATAAATATGAATCTTGATCTCACGGGATTTCCAGGTAACGGGCTTCAGCCGGGGACAATGTACAAAATTAAAGTGTGGGTAAAAAATGGAGCCGGTATCGAGAAGGTATCTAATACCGCCACCGTAACTATCAAAGAACTCCCTAAAAAGGAAACAATAAAAATAAAGCCCAAGACATTTAAGTAAAGTTATAAAGGCTTTTTCAGGCAGGATGAACATGACTAGACGAAAGATGAGTACACTTTTTTTATTGACATTCTTCACTTTTTCCCTTCTTACTCCCCTCTTCGGGGCGGAAGGGCCACTGGTCTATATTCTTCCCCGGGATGATAAGGCGATTATCATCCTCGGGGATATTCCGAGGAATGTCCACTCTTTTCAGGTTTTCAGAAAAGAAAAAAAACAGACCGGTTTTATTTCTCTTACCCCCGGACCAATTCAGCCGGTCCAGGATCCTTTGGAGGCGATGGAGTTGATGGGTGATGATGTTTCCTGGATCGCCCGGAGAATGGGGACAATCCAGCCTGCCCATCTCTGGAGACGCCTCACCAATGACCGGGTCATGGCCGCCACCCTCTGCCTTATCAGCCCGGGTCTCCGGTTTGCCCTCGGACGGATGTTTATCGATAAAACCGTGACACCCAAAAGCACCTATTCCTACAGGGTAGTTCTCCTCGATTCACGGGAACGGGAAATAAAAAAAATAGAAAAAACAATTACCATAAAAAAATCCGGCATGGTGGATAAACCCCGCAACCTTACTGCAAAGGATGATGACGGAGTTGTGACCCTGACCTGGGATTATCCCGAGTACCGGGGGAGTGAAAAGGACCTGACAACCGGGTTTTACGTGTACAGGAGTTCAGGTGTTTCGGAGAAAATAAAATTAACCCCCGCCCCTGTTCTCCGGATTGAGGGGGCACTTGAATATAAAGACCGGGACGTAAAGACTGATACATCCTATATCTATTATGTCGCCGCAGTCGATCTCACGGGCACTACCAGTGAGATGATACAATCAAAACCCATAACCCCCAGGGATACGAAAAAACCCCTTGTTCCCATGGGACTCACGGCAGTAGACAAAAAAGACGGGGTACTCCTGGTCTGGCAGATATCACCCGAACTGGATGTGGTGTCGTATAATGTCTATAAAAGCCGGGGAATACATGAGACCTTTCAAAAGATCACGACAACACCACTTGCTCTTGATGAACCGCGGTTTGTTGATACAAAAGCCGAACGGGGGATCGCCCAGTATTACCGGGTCAGCGCTTTGGATAGAAGTGGGAATGAGAGTGCTTTTTCCGGCCCCGCGACAATTGTTCCTTATGATCCCGATCCACCCGGTGAAATACAAGCCCTTACCTTTACCCTGGATGAAAAAAAACGGTATATCACCCTGACATGGCAGCCCCTGAAAGATAAAGATCTCGCCGGCTATTTTATCTACAGGGGGAAGGATAAGGAATCATTAATACGGATTACCGGCGACCCTGTGCCCCGGGGGAAAAATCCTTTTTTTAAGGATGAGGGATATAAACAGAAAGGCCTCACTCCCGGTGAAGAGTTTGTCTATGGAGTAGCCGGAATTGATACGTCCTCCAACCAGGGGGCTTTTGCCTACGTGAACGTATTTGTTCCCGACAACAAACCCCCGTCTCCCCCCTATTCATTTTCCGCCCGGACAACAAAGGAAGGCTTTATCCGCCTGGGGTGGCAGCCGAGTCTGGCAGGGGATGTTACCGGACACAGGGTATACCGTCAGTCGAAACAGGAAAAATTCAGGCTGATAAAAGAACTTAAGAAAGAAGCAACTGAATGGATTGATGAAGAGGTGACGAAGGGAATAGAGTATTTTTATAAAATGACCGAGGTCGACAGTTCGGGAAACGAGAGTGATTTTTCCCCGACGGTTCATCTCATTCCCCTGGATATGATCCCCCCATTACCCCCTGAAAAAGCAGAGGCCCGGTTCGATAAACGAGGCATCCGTATCTCCTGGGAAGGATCTTTGGATACTGATGTGAAGGGGTATCACCTTTTCAGGGCAGACTATTCAGGGGCCCGGTGGAAACAGATAAACTCTGCAATAATCACAACATTTCAGTATACTGACAGCCTGGGAAAAAAAGGGAATGTGTATGGTATTGCATCGGTTGATTCATCGGGAAATCTCGGGGAAAAACTCATCATTCCCCTTATTACGGAAACAACTCAAGAGGATGGAAAACGTGATAAAAAGTAAGATTATCTTTATTTTTGTCATACTGATCTGGTATTCTCTCTCCGGTTATGGTGATGTTCAGATTATCCGGAAGGTGCCCCTATCGGGAGAGAATCAGACGACTGCGCATTGGGGAAATCCCCTGCCCGACCCGGCAAAAGAAGTGCTTGGTCCGGAACTGGAGCTTTCGGGTCACCTGAGCGCGGGGGGGACAACGGGATTTGATGCAGCGGGAAATCAATTCTGGGACGCAGCAACAGATTCTTCACTCGCACTGCTTCAATCTCTCGGTCCTTCCGCGTATCTGCAAATCTCCGCTCTGGTAATCAGGAAGAATTCCATTGACAAGGTGATGCAGCAGTATGTCTCGGATATAAAGCTTGGATTGGATAAGACGGAATTCATGCTCAAAGGATCATATAATGATAATGATACACACACCGGGGTTTATCAAACCTATGACAGAACCCTGTTAATTGATACAACCATGAGTACGTCTCTCCTGGAAACCCTCCCTGTCACCTTTTCAGGAAACTATACCTGGAATTACCTGGAACAGGATTCCATTACAATAGGCGATAAAAATAATGCAAATCTCCAATTAAGCGCAGAAGGAACAATCGGCCCCGTGGGTCTTCATACCGTCTCACATGTCGATTATAGTGACAATATCCCCGCGGAAACCGCCACCTTTGGCGGAGGGGGTTCTCTTACCCTCATCTTCCCTGTCATCTCCATGTTCGCGGTAGAAGGAAGTATTGCCCCGCTCTATAACCGGACAGAGTATAAGGCATCGGATTCCTTTATAGAATCGACAAACCTCGATTCATCTTTGGGGGGCATTATCACCTTTACGGAAAATATTATCGGTAAAATCGGCGGGAGAACAACACAGACCTGGACCGATTCCACAATAAGCTCCCCGGAGGAAGAAGAACCGTATTCCTGGAGTCTCGGGGGTTTTCTGGATCTGGACATTCAAAAGATGTCCGGTTTCTACATTCATCCTGCCTATTCGATTAACCAGGAAATATCCGGCAACAGTTCCCATACCCTCGACACATCCCTGGGATGGGAAAACGAAAAAGAGACAGGTGTAAAGTATGCCCGCAGCAGCGGCCGGTGGCTCTACACACAGAACGAAGACGACACAATTCTGGTAAATGATTTAAACTGGGAGGTGAGTCTTTTAGTATTACCAATAAAGGAAATAAACCTTACCGGTTCATATAAAGGGACCTGGAGAGACCCGGTAATAAACGAGCAGACAAGTCATGCAATAGAATCACATTTTTCCCACAAACTGCTCCGGTCCTTAACCTACGAAGCAGGGGGAAAATGGACAATGAGCGAGATAAATGCTTCAGACCGGTTTGTGCAGGACTATTCAGGAAGCCTCATCCTTACCCCGCTTTTTTCAGATAAAATGTATACCCTCCGGCTTTCGGAAACTATGAGCATCTCACAAGAACAGGAGATGGATAACTATATTTCCCAGGCAAAAGGTGATTTACTTCTTCCACTCATGGACTTCCTTCAGTTTCATTATTCCCTTACCTGGGAATGGATTTATCATATAACACCGGATGGACCGGAAGGAAATCAGTTTTCCCATGCTCCCGGATTTATAGTAAGCGGAAATACTATTCCGTTTTCCCTTATAACGGATTATTCACTCACTCACGGATACCGGGGTGACCGTCATGACATCCTTACCCACGTAAAAGTCCCCTTTACCGGAGGATTCAGTATGGAAGGTGATTTCCAGTGGAGTTATTACCGGGAAAATGATGAGGATGTTATGCCTTATCTTTTCTCTTTGAACGGATTATATGAATTCTAAAATCCTTATCCTCCTTTTTATTCTCCTCATCATTTCCCCGGGGCTTTTCAGCGACGAAGGGTTCTCGGAAAAAGGGGCCTCCCTCTTTAACCGGGGAGACTATACCCGGGCCATAGAATTGTATCAGGATCTTCTAAATAAAAACAAACTCACCCCGGTTGATATGGCTATTATGGGTATCTGCTATTTAAAAATGGGGAATCTCTTTGACGCGGAAAATATAATAAACAGGGCACACCTCCTGTTACCGGATAACACCTATGTGCTGCTTGCCCTGGCACATCTCGCATTTGAGAAAAAAGAATTCGATCCTGCGTATCACTATTTTAAAAAGGTCTATGATAAAAACCTCCATAGGGAAACAGCGTTGCAGGGAATGATCTCCGCCCTGGTAAACAGGGGAATTGAACTGTATATGGAGGGAGATAAAAATAAGGGAAAAAATACCCTCAAGAAAGCTCTTGACCTCGCCCCGGATGAAAGCCCGGTGTTAGTACAGGTCTATAAGAATCTCGGCTTAATGGAACTCGAATCACAACACTATGGCGCTGCCGCCGGATATTTTGAAAAAGCCGTAAAAAGTTCACCCAAAGATGCGGAATTGTTGCGGATGTTTATTCTCGCCCGGAAAAAAGAGGGAAGTGAGCGGGGAGTCCTTGAGGCGTATGAAACCTTAACTATCCTGGATCCCTCAAATGGTGATAACTTTGCCGAATTAGGCAAAATATATATGGAGAAAAAGAAAAATAAACATAGTGAGACTGCTTTTTTTAAAGCAGTTGAGCTGGAAACCCAGGAACCGTATCCCTACTTCTTCGTCGCGAAAAAAACGAACAATAAAGATGAAACACGGTATCTCCTTCATGATGCCATCGGGAAAGCGGTCATAAAAGCGAGTTCCCTGCGTATCCTTGCGGCACAGACTGCGCAGAATAAAGAAGAAGGCTTTTCCGAAGAAGAAGTAGCCCTTTTAGAGGATATTTCCGGACAAATCGAAGAACCCTTAGCCTTGCTCAAAGATTCACTTGATCTGTTAAAACTCACACTATCACACACGATGTTCCGGGAAGATGTCCGGATGCTCAGTTCCTGGTATCCTCAAAACCTTGAGCTTAATCTCAGCTTTGGTGCACTCCTGATAGCAGATAAGGAATGGCAGGAAGTCATTCCGTATTATGAGAAAATCTGCCAACAATACCCCACCACCAGTGATGCGCATATGGGAATGGGGATGGGTTACGCGGGATCAGGAAAAACAGGCCCGGCGATCATATCATATAAACGCGCCCTTGACCTGGATCCGGAAAATCCGAAGATATACGATCATCTTATCGGTATATATCGAGGCATAGACAAAACTGCCGAATTATTTGAGTATCTGGAAGACAGGTCCCATATGAATAAACGGAGTGTGATTCTTTTTACCTATTTGTATGACCTTGCCAACGCTTTGGGAGAAACAGATAAAGCATTAATCTATAAAAAGAGGATCGAGGAGCTTGAATCAGAGTGATCTACTCACCGGGATAATCTCCCGTCAGATCAATTTCTCCTTGACAAGAAGTGGTAAATTCGAATAATCAAACCCCATGAACTACGCAATTTTTTCCGACATTCACGGAGATCTCAATGGCCTGAAAAGAATAGTACACATTCTAAAGGCCGAAGACAAGGTTGATGGAATTCTCTGCCTCGGGGACAGTCTCGGGACTCCCCCGACATTTATTCCCCTTGCAGAAATACTTTTTTCTGTTATGAAGGCTGTCTCCGTAAAGGGAAACAGCGATAAGAAAATTATCACCCATTATATGGGAGAATATGAGATGAACAGTCCGAAGGATAAAGCCCTCTCCCTTTTTGACGGATTAAAGGAATCGGCAGAGATTATTGGCAGCACTATCGCAATAACTCATGGATCTGTCTACAACATCTATAGATACATCCGTACTATAAATGACGCAAAAGAAGAATTTGACTGGATGATCGGGAACACGATCCACATTCTGTTTCACGGACACACCCACATCCCGGCGATTTTTGTCTATGATCCGGAAAATAATTCCTACGCTCACTACAACACACAATTATACAGCAAACCCTTTCAATTGCACAAAGAAAGGTATTACCTTATAAATCCGGGTTCGGTGGGAAACCCCAAAGATAATTCCAAAGCCGGGATTGTATTGTTTGATGACACGACATTACAACTGAGGTTTGTAAGGTTGTAAACCGAGGGGCCTTTATCTCATTTGCGGTTCTTCTTAATTAAATAATCTGCAAAGTCAAATTCCCGGCACCATATCAAAACAAAGGTTTCACAGAGTCAAAGAGATTTTCATTTTCCTTTATTTTTCCCTCGGAGCCGATGACACAGATGGGGGCTTCATCAATAAGTTCCTTAATCGGATCTTTTAAGTTTTTTAATTTGTCTATGGAGATACTTAAAATCTCATCCCTGTGCTGCTGAAGCAACTCCTTCGTACTCCCGATAAAATATCGCTCCAATGCGACCATGCCTTTTTGATAGGGCGTGATAATATTATCGTATGAGCCTATGGTCCCTATTACATATTTTGTGAGCTCATTATCATCGATGTCGAGAGTATTAAGATAGTCAGGAATATTTTCATATATTTCTAACGTTTCTTTCAGATTCGGATCTCTATATGAAGATGCTCCGAAGTAACTATCCGGCCTGATTATCGAAAATCCGCCATATGCACCCCCTTGAACCCGGACTTTGTTCCATAAATAATCTAATGAAAGAATTTTCGATAATACCCGGAAAATACCGTTATATTTTTTATTATAATCTTTTAAAAATCCACCCATGGATACATATTGGACCATCCCCGGTACGATAAATCCTTCTCTTTTTTCTTTGAGAATAAGATTATAATCATTGTTATTTTTATTTTCCGTTGATTTTATAAAGGATAAATCTTCTGCCACCGAAACATCACTCTCTGTGATGATTCCGGAGATAAGATTGTTTCTGTTTATTACTAAATTATAGACATCCTTTAAGCGGGACGCGATTTCCTCTCTTTTCTCATCATAATTTTTTTCCAGATCTGTCAGAAATCTATAATACGATATATTTCCCATATGCTCTTCGAAGGCCGCACCTTTGGCAAGGTAGGCGCCTAATCTTTTAATCGTAACGGAATGGCCGGAGTTCATAAAGTGCATTTCATAACGGGATTTCACTTCCTGTATGATTTCACGAACTCTTTGCTGATTTGTAAACCGTGTATGTAACAGTATTTCTTCCAGGATTTTTAAATAATCACCTTTTTTATCTTTTAGAAATTTTGTCTTCACGATAAATTTGGGTGAGAAATTATCCGGGTTATTTATTTCAGTAAAGCTGCTTATGTAAAAATGTAACTGACCTAAAGAACTATCCACTTCTTTAGAGAGGTCAACATACGAATAGTGTGTTGTATCGATTTTGCTTAATATATCCGCGAGAAGCGAGAGATATTGGAGATCCTCTTTTGCTATTGCCCTGACATCAAAATAAAGATTATTATAAATAATGTCATTCGTAATATCAGTAAATTTGAGTTCCTTTATATCCTGTATTTCCCGTTCTTGTAACGGAAACCATTCCACCTCTTTTTTAATATCCGATAATTCCAGTTTTGGAATTGTATCCAGATCTTCCTTTGTATCCGGGGTCGACTGACGCTTGATAAGGTGTGCAGTATTCCGGATGATAGTATCAATTTCTTCCTCTGACATTCTGCTTTTTATTTCATTCAATTTTTCAGCCAGTTTGGCTTCCTTTTGACCTGCAAGCCCTTTTTGGGGCTTTAGAACGATAAAAGTACCATGCTGATTTTTAAGAAGGTAATCGGTAATAAGCTTCTCAAAAAATCCGTTATCCATTTCACTCTTGATTGTTTTCAATGTATTATCGAATCCTAAATGTATTAAAGGATCATCACCATAAAGCCAGCCCATCATGGCGTTTATTGAATACACCAAACCCTTCGGATATCCCTGGTACTCTGCTTCCCGCAGACTGAATTCAATTTTATTGAGGGCTGATGCAAAGAGCTTTTTATCGATACCTTTCTTCATTATATCATGGAGAGTGTCATAATATATTTTTTTGAACTCTTCCTGTTTTTCGAAATCACAATTTTTTACGACAACGGAAAAAAATGGCTGGTTGCATCCGTCATCCCAGATACCAAATACATCTTTGCCGATTTTCGCATTCAAGATGGCGTTTTTTAAGGGAGATGCGGGAGATTCCATTAATGCATATTCCAATATTTCCATGCCCCTCACCCTCACCGGGTCTGCACATAAACCGGTAGAAAAATTAAGTGCAAAATAGTTCCTTCCGTTTTCATCCTCACTTTCCTGTACCGGGTATTCCGCTTCGATATAGTGCATTTCCGTAAACTTCTTTTGAATGGTAATAGATGAAGCCGTTTTTCTTTTTGTATATATATGTAAATAATCATCATTTACCTTTTTTAAAACTTTCTCCACATCTACATTACCGTAAACTATGATATAGCTGTTAGAAGGATGATAATTTTCTTTATGAAAGCTTAAGAATTGTTCATAGGTCAATTCAGGTATGGCCTCCGGATCGCCGCCGGATTCGAATCGGTAAACAGTATCCGGATATAAAGATTTCCTGCATAATCGCATCAAAATGCTCTCCGGGGATGAAAATACTCCTTTCATTTCATTATAGACAACCCCTTTATACTTCAGTTCCTCTTCCCTGCTCTGTAATTCATAGTGCCAGCCTTCCTGCATAAAAATCTCTTCGTATTTATAGATATTGGGATTAAAAACAGCGTCAAGATAAACATCCATGAGATTAAAAAAATCTTTTTCATTTTTACTTGCAATGGGGTACCCTGTTTTATCGGAAAAGGTAAAAGCATTTAAAAAGGTTTTTAACGAGCCCTTTGCAAGTTCTACAAAAGGTTCTTTCGTCGGATATTTCCCGGAACCGCATAATACGGAATGTTCAAGGATATGCGGCACCCCGGTATTATCTCCGGGTAACGTTTTAAAGAATATGGAAAATACTTTATTATCATCTTTCGTATCAAGAAACAAAAGTCCGGCTCCTGTTGTGTCATGTTCATAGATATTGGCTTTGCAGTGTATCTCCGGAATATCATCTTTTTTAATTAATCTAAAACCATGTATAAGCATTGAATTACTCCCGATAATGAATAGAAAATTAAATTGATTACCCGATAATGTAAACGTTCAATAAAGGATACATAAAAATATGAAACATAGCAATAAGAAATCCGGAAATACTTTATTTTATCCACAACCAATATTACAGAAGAGTTATTGATATTTTTATTAACGAAGAAATAACCACACAATAGCGATACTTTCATTGAATAATAGGCAGTAGGGTTAAACTGTATATGAACATGAGCCTCACTTAAGAAACTATCTTCTAAGAATTTTTCATTGACAGAACAGGAAGTATATGATAGTATATTTATTGGATAAATGACAGTGGGGGTACTGAGAAAATGCCTGAATCAAAAACATCTCAAAAAAATTCAGATAATAATATAAATCGGGATCAAATAGACAGACGTGAGTTTATAAAAAAATCCGGCAAGGTTGTTTTACCTGCAATTGCTATTCTGGGACTCTCTTTCGGTGCTACCGGCTGCGAAACATGCCCGGGAGACTGCACAGGAACATGCCTTGAGGGATGTACTACATCGTGTGAAAACGATTGTTCCGTGGACTGCGGGGCCGTATGTACGGATAATTGTACTTCGGCGTGTACAAATACATGTATGGATACATGCGGACTCGTCTGTACGACCGAATGCACAATCTCCTGTTCCGGAGTATGTACTGCAGATTGTGCCACGGATTGTCTGGCAGGATGCACCGGAGATTGTATGTCTGATTGTACATCAGCATGTACTGCCGGTTGTGTATCCGACTGTACATCTGTATGCACTGGTACATGCGTCGATACATGCGGACTTGTCTGTACCGAAACCTGTACAATCAATTGTACGTCCGGATGTACCGGCGTATGTATGAATACATGCGGAACTGTCTGTACAACCGGCTGCACAAGCGGATGTTCAGACGTCTGCGTCAATGACTGTACAAGCGCTTGTACCAGTACATGTGTGGATACCTGTACCATCGTATGTACCACCGGATGTGACTCGAACTGTACAAGCGGATGCACAAATAATTGTATTCTTGATTGTTCATCAGCATGTACGAATACGTGTATGGATACATGCGGAATAGTATGTACTTTGAATTGCACGACTTTATGTACCAGTGCCTGTACGGGAACATGTCGAAATGACTGTACGATGGATTGTGGAGCTTCATGCACAACAGGATGTACTGCTTCCTGTATGAATAATTGTGCTACAGGATGCACTACTGCTTGTGCAAATGATTGTGAGGGAACTTGTACTGAAAATTGCGGAGATGTATGTACATCCTCTTGCGGCGGCGGATGCAGCTCGGGTGCCTGTATGTAATGAGAGATCTGTAAGATTGAAAAAAAAACAAAATTTTTCAGATGCGGCATGGGAAGAAGGACATGTTAATATTATATATCTCACAGTAACAAATTCCTGCCAGTTACGATGTAAATATTGTTATATTCACGATAAAGAAATTCCTAAAAGAATGGATTTTACCATTGCAAAAAAGTCTATTGATTATCTTTTGAATGAACATAGATATTTTACAAAACGATCCGGTATCTTCCATTTTTTCGGAGGTGAGCCATTTCTGGAAATAGACTTAATCGATCGAATGAGCGATTATATTGTAAAACAATTAGAACAAAAAAATCACAAATGGGCAAAAAGTTACAAATTTGAGATTACGACAAACGGCATCCTGTATGATAATGAGAAAGTACAGAACTTTATAAGAAAACATCTACGGAACTTAAAACTATCTATTACTATTGACGGAACACAAAGGAAACATGATTTACAAAGAATATACCCCGATGGAAAAGGTTCATACGATAGAGTAGTAAAAAATATTCCCTTATGGATAAAGCAATTTCCAAATGCATATACAATAGTAACCATTGCCAAAGCAGACATACCATACATAAAGGAAAGTGTTATCCATATCTGGTCTTTGGGAATCAGGGATATTATTATCAGGATTCAAAAAGAAGATAAATACGATCCGGAGGACGCAATAGTGTACGAGGAACAGATTAAAAGTCTGGCAGATTATATTATTGATCATGATGTGGATAAGAAATATCGTTGTTTGCTTTTCTCGCAGTTTATCGGAGGTCCTTTACGATCGGAAAAATCCGGCTGTGGTGCCGGGAGGGGGGTGCTCGCTGTCGATTCTAATGGAGATTTTTATCCATGCACCGTGTTTTTGCCATACTCAATAAATAGAAAAAATAAGCCGGAAAGGAAAATCGGCAATTGCTTCGAGGGTATCTCTTACAACAAAATCCGACCTTTTCAATATGTCTCTATCCCTGCATCCAGCCCGCAGGCTTGTAAAATATGTGAGAATGCTTCGGGATGCGATTTTTGTCCGGCTATGAATTTAAAATATTCTGATACAGCAACAATATTCGAAAGGGCAATTCATAATTGCCATTTTCACCTTGCACATGTCAGGGCAAATAAATATTATTTTGATAAATTAAAAACAAAAAGTAAATGAAAACAATGAATGAAGTCGTTTTAGTTGTTCCGCCCTTCTCTTTTGTAAATTTACCTTCTTTAGCCTGTGGAATATTAAAAGCGGTATTAAAGGATCA
>JAFGRV010000214.1 GCA_016934975.1 Spirochaetales bacterium
TGCTCTGACTTATCCTTCAACCTAAATTTCATATTGACTGATGCAGTTCTTTAACAAGACCGCCAGGTGTTCTTTTAATGTCGTAAACGAATAGTATTTTTTTCCTAAATTATAATTGTGAAGAATCATATCCTTAGCTGAATCAGGATGTAATAATAGATACTCTACCTTTTTAACGACCTCATCAGTAATAAACTCATTAAAATTAACCACTTGAAATCCCTTGGGCTTAATGTCTGTTTTAAAAATTTCATATTCACTCATAAATATAGGTTTTTTATAATAAATAGCCTCCAAAAAAGCGTTCCCGAATCCTTCAATTGTCGAGGGATAGGTAACCAGATCCGCTTGCTGGTAAAAATCTTCAAGTGTATAGATCTTATCCCCATTATTTCTTGTTTGCCGCTCTTGATTTATCAGATGTGCGGCAAATATAAGTCTTACTCCCACAAGATCCGCGTATTCTCTTAAATATTCTGAATAATCATCACCCTCATCACCGGATGCATGGGAGATCACCAGGACAGCTTTATATTTGAGCCTTCGTATTAATTCAATTGCTAACTGGATTCTTTTTCGGGGAACTATCCTTGTGGGCTGTAATAGAAAATATTCATCAGGTGCAATTGAAAGGACATTCCGCAAGTCTTCTGCATAGCCATCATTTTCCGGGGGTGAATCAAAATCCATGACATTCGGGATAAGGCTGGAACTCACACCGGTTCTTAATCCTAATTGACTGCCGCCGTAGGAATTAATAACGACATGGGTTATGGAATGTAGTGTCGGCGGAAAGGAAGACTGGAGATAGTCCTGAGCAGATGTGACAGAAAATCGATCCCGTTCCCAGTAAAAATCATGGTGATGAGCAATCGTCGGTATATCTGTTTCTGCGATGAATTCTGTTAACGCAAGCCCCAGGGGAATATTCATCGGGATGGCAAAGGCATTTTCGACAATTAAAATATCTATTTTGTATTTATTTTTAAATTTATATAAGTGATCTTTCAAAAAAAACCGTAATCTCTGGATTTCGCCGGATGTTTCCGAAGATCTTTTATAATCATCAAATAAATCGATATTTAATGTTTTTATAGTCTGATGATTGAAATGTGCCTCCGGGACAATATATGTCCGGGTTTCGGGGAGATCAGACTCCCCTGCAAAATAGTAACACGAGCATCCTAATTCGTCTAAAACCCCGGACCATTTTACTGTTTCCAGAGAAACGCCATCTGTTCCTGCAAAACGTGTTGATACAAATCCGATATGCAGTTGTTTGTTTGACATGATTATCTATTACCACCTTTATTTTATGTTAAAGTATTGTACCGTAATAGATGCTCATGTCAAGCAATTTTCGGTCCGCAGCGTCACACTCCCGGGATTAACAAAGGGATGATACTATCATTTCCTTTTAAATACCGGGATTAATATAACGATGAATGCACCAATTGTAATAATGATACATAACACAGGGAACCAGTCGCCAAATATAGTGTATAGTGTTAAATTCCTGTCGGGAAGAAAAACATCAGCTATACAATAATCCTCTGTATATGGTTCGGGAGCGCCTTCACGGATCCTGCCTAAAGAATCTATATGTACTGTATATCCGGAGGATGTTGATCGTACCATTGGTCTCTGGTTTTCCACCGCCCTGAACAATGCAATAATACCATGCTGTGTGCCTTCCACAGGTGTAAGAGACCAGTAATCATTGCTAATATTTACAATTATATCGACACCCTTGCGTATGAATAAACGAATATCATCTGAAAAAACATCTTCAAAACAAATAGGTGTAATAAATGAGAATTTTGGATGTTCAAAAATGATACGTTCTTCACCCTTCGTCCAGTCTGAAATATTAAAATCCTGAAGCAGTTCATACATTTCGGGCAGTTCCTCTTTCCATGGAAAATATTCAGTAAAGGGGACAAGGTGCATTTTATGATAGGTCTCTGTTCTCATTCCCTCGGGGCTGAAAAGTACGGAGGAATTAAAGTTCTGCCTTTTTCTTTTTCCCTTCTCTTCTATAATCCTATGGTCATCGTTGCCTGTTAAAAGCCATGTTCCAATTGTTTTCTGGTAGTCAAAGAATTCATAAACAAGTCCCACATTTTCGAAATTACTTCGCTCTTTTGCGCCATAGTATCGTGTATCCGGTGAAAACGCCCCTTCTGACCAGACGACCATATCCGGTTTTCCGTCTATTTCTTTTAGCGCGGTATCTGTCAGTGTTCTTAAATTCTTTAGACTTAATCGATAATCGTGTTTTCGCGGATCTGTATTCTGCTGTATGAGCACAAGTTTTACCTGTTTATATTCATTATTATTCATTTTTATTATTGATAGTATCGAATGTATACTCCCACCCGCTATCGATATGAGAAATACACATAAAAATAAAAAAACAGGGAAATACTGCTTTATAAGGCCTTTTATTCCCTTATCACCGGTTTCTTTGTTAAAAAAACTCCAGTTTTCATTAAGCCCAGCAAGAGACCAGGCTATAGATGAGTTGAATAAAATCACGATAAAACTGACTCCCCATATTCCTGTGACTGCCGCGGTCTGTATCAGAGGTATAAACTGATACTGAGATGAACCTATGAGTCCCCATGGATAGCCGAGAAATCCCGTAGAGCGGAGAAAATCAAAAACAGTCCAGACAACAGGAACTAAAATAAAACCCCACTTTTTAGATTTTTTTACAATAAAAACAAGGGGTATCATAAAGGTTATAAAATAGAGGATATGAATGACAGTGGTGAAATGAAGGGAGAGGTAACCAAATGTTCCATGCCAGTAATTTATTATGAAAGACTGAATCGTACCGAATGTTACTCCATAGAATACTGCCCATGAATATTTGCAGTAAATAAAAACAAAGAAAAGCGGAATGAGACTTATCCAGGCTAAGAAAAAGAATCCTTTTAATGAAAGGACAGAGGGAAAACTGAAACCGAATAATACAGCTGAAAGTAAAGCATAGGGAAGTCCCCATTTTTTTACACTTGCTTTTAAAAAGGATGATACTCTGACAACTATATTTGATTGAGTAAGCGCAATTCTGTCAGGATCATCTTTTTTCCTTCTTCTTTTCCACACATAGTACAACCCATTAATAATGAGTAAAGGCCCAAACCTGATCACTGCAAATAATTGTTCAAGAAAAGTATTCTCTGCAAGTCCAATTCTCCCACTGGAAGCAATAAATCTCTGCATATAATCCATATTAGCATTAAGAGCATAAATATATGCAAACAGAAACAATATCAATGCAAACACCCAGATAATTTCCGGAAGATTTTTTATATCAAAACCGATTATCATAAGTATTGCTGTTACAGCCTGGGCTATCAGTATGATAAAATAAAGGAAATCAGAGAACGATATGCCTTTTGTGGTGACTTTAATCTGCTTAACAATATCTAAATCATTTCCTTTGCCATCACTGTTATTAAGCAAAGAATGTACATCAGTAGATGTAATCAATAGTGATGGAATTTCAACCTCCGGTAATTTTGTATTTCTTATCCTTATGGTAAGTCGTATACCTTCACTATGTTTTAGAGCAAAACAGGTTACATATCTGTCAAATTCCAGGATTTCAGCTATCTTCTGGTACTCATGAAGGTCCGAATCAGGACCGGGAATATCTAAATCAAGACCTTTTCCTTTTATATATTCAATAACGACAAATTGACTGACTATTGCATAGGATCTTGAATTTGCAAAGGACTGCTCAACAAAAGCTGTAATGTCTTCTATTTCATTATCTTTCAGACCATACGACTTTATAGGAAATAAAAAGAGACTCGGCTTTTTTTGAAGCGCAAGAGGACCGTAAAAACAGAGAATAAATTCGATAACGGCAATTAATATCCAAACAATTCCATATATTTTTCTGTTCATATTGGAAAATATAACATACGGCAGCGTTGTAAAACAATCAAATAAATTGATTTTCTTCTTTTAAAATGTAATAGCGGAATATGTGTGAGCCAGGATTTGACTCTATAATCTGAAAGTGAAGATTCAGGAGGAACGGAAATCGAAACATTGGCTTCACCTACAACCCCCAAATATGAAGCACACATTACGAAGCTTTACCGGCAAAGAGTAAAAAAGTTATCATTAGTGTTCACTTTTTCATACCATTCTTCATATTTTCCTGTTTTAAGGATTACTATCACTATTTAAATTGGGCTTTCACTATCAATTAATTCGATATTTCTCCTTTTTCGTTCTATAATTTAATCACATTCATAATATGGAGGCTTTCATGGAAGAATTTGCCCTGTCTTTTGACCGGAAAAAAGTACTTGAACAATTAATCCCCGGCACAGAGGATTATTATTATTATACCTGCCTTGATCATCAGCATAATAAAGAATTTAATAAAATACCGGAACTATTAAAATTATGGGCGGAACGGCATGGAAATACAACACGTTATACGGAAATAAAAAACAGGCAGGCATTATTAACCTTTCAGGATAATCCGAAAACCTGCTTTTCATATATTAAAAATGAGTTGAGTTTGAGTTTTAATCACCAGCAGGTTGTGGAGGGAAAAGTAACGGATTACCCGGTGAAACTCGACCAGGAAATGATAAGCATCGATAGTTTTATTAAGAATGCGGAGTACCGTAACAGCAATCTGAATGGATATACGGATTCAGGACTTGAATATATAAAAGCCTCCGGTCTTAACGGAACACAGCGCAGATTATTGCTTGGAAGATTAACCAGGCCGGATTATCCGGATCTTGTAAAGCTTATTCTTGATGATCTGAAGTATGAAAACTCAAGGGGATTCGGGTCCATTAATATCCACAATCTCCTTTTAAAAGAACAGCTCGATGAACTTCAAAAAAAGAAACCGGAGCTCATTAACCAGACTCATTTTGTCTATGCCTCTATCAGAAAACTAAATCCCGACCCTGCCATCAACCTTGATTATGATCATAAAGCAAAAAAAGAATATCTTGAAACCTTATGGGGATTTGTAAAAAAACTCATTCCCGCTTTTAATTCACTCAAGGTCCATGTGCTGTATCATCTGCTGGATTTTCACCGGCATAATGGCGATTATGATAAAAAGCTCTTTTTGGAATATATTACATTACCGAAAAATGCTTCGTATGTAGAACCACGATATCTAAAGGAATCTTCCGCCAGGGGGACGACTGCCAATGTGAGTACGGATTTTTCCGGTGTCACCTTATTACCTGTAGTATTAGATGACGAGCCTTTGGTCAGGGACTTTTTAGCCCGGGATTTTTCGGGAGCAGAGGATTATAATGCATATATTAAATTAATCCGGGATACCTATGTAAAGAACGTTTTTGCCGTGACGAAAATACTGGCGGGCACAGGTGATATGGAGCGCTGGTATTCCATGCTCAATAATCCTTCGGAGTATCAGGCATTGAAAGACCGTGTGGATATCGAATTTTCAATCTGCAATAAAAAATATTTTAAGAGTGATGACGCCGTCACCCTTGATGTTTTTATAAAAAATGTGTCCAACCTCGTTGTGAAGGTGTTTGAGATAAACACGTTAAATTATTATCTTTCAAAAAAAGCAGAGATCGATACATCGATCGATTTGGACGGACTCATAGCCTGTGATGAATACAGCTATTCCTTTGATGAACCACCCCTGAGACGTGTTATGCGCACTTTCGAATTCCCGAATATTCATAAACGGGGTGTTTATATTATCGAGTTTATCGGGAATGGCATGAGCAGCAGGGCACTCTTGCGTTTGGGGAGTTTGTATTATAAAGAAAGAATAGGTGCCGCGGGGCATGTCTTTGATATTTTTGATGAGAATAACACTCTGCTCCGTGATTCTTCCATCTGGATGGAGGGGCGTGAATACACGGCGGACGAAAAAGGTCAGATCACAATCCCCTACTCCACTAACCCGGGAAATCAGCACATCATTATCACCAGCTGTGGATTTGCAGCTCTGGATACTTTTTTTCACAAAGGTGAAAATTATCAGTTTCATGCCGGTTTCTTTGTCGACAGGGAGCAGCTTATTAAAAGCAATAATGCCCGGGTGCTCATAAGGCCTTCTTTGACTGTCAATGAGGTGCCTGTCAAGCTTGCTCTCATTGAGGATGTAACACTCAACCTGAAATCCACTACTATCGAAGGCACGGAAAGTACAAAAACAATTCCAAACTTCGAATTATTCAGTGATAAAGAATCAACCTGTGAGTTCCAGGTCCCTGAAAACCTCATACACTTAGCCTTTACCCTTACGGGTAAAATACAGAATATATCAACAGGGAAAAAAGATGAATTGTCTGCGAGCCGGAGCTTTACAATGAACAACATCGATAAAACAAATTATGTGTGTGATATGCATATGAGCAAATCTTCTTCCGGCTATGTATTTCACCTCCTTGGGAAAAACGGTGAACCAAGATCAAATACACCGGTTCACTTTTCTTTTACTCATCCCGGATTCGGCAATCCCATTGATGCAACCTTACAAACCGATGAACATGGCAAAATCCGTCTTGGCATGTTAGATGAAATTATACATATGAAAGCAGAATGCGAGTTATGTATTGAACATAACTGGCCTCTGAATATCTATAACACGGGATTCAAATACCGTTATTCGCCGGCCATACAGGCGGAAGCGGGTGCTCCGATTATAATTCCTTATATTAAAAATATTCAGGCAGCGAAAAGCGTGAATTCAAAGTATCAAAGCAAGGAATTATCATTTTCATTATTAAAAAAACAACAGGATACTTATGTGAGCAATCATCTTTCCAACTTAACTGTTCATGACGATTGTATGGAAATTACAGGCCTGCCACCGGGATATTATACGTTATTCCTGAAAAAGCGGAGAGAGACAATGAACATCACCATAATCGACGGGAAACGGGACGGAACCTGGGTGTTTGGCGATACGAGTGTTTCGGAAATTAAAAATCCGGATCTTTTGCAGATTTCAGATATTAGTACGGACAGGGAAAATATAACAATCACCTTAAAAAACGGGACAAGTAAAAATACACGGGTACATCTGGTTGGTATGCGGTTTTTTCCACCTATCAATCTCTTTGATGAGTTGAACACACTCACCGCAGACTCGCTGAAACGCCTCACCACCCCGAGGGCATTGTCGAATTATATCTCCGGCAGAGATATCGGAGACGAATACCGCTACATACTTGAACGAAAGTATAAGAAAAAATTTCCCGGGAATATGCTCACGCGTCCCGGATTGCTGCTGAACCCGTGGGCTGTTCGAAAGACCGAGACTTCCATCGATACTGCCGCAGGGGGTGAGAAGTACGGGAAACAGGAAGGGGGGAAAAAAAGATCCAAAGAAAGCACACCTGCGATGCAGCCGTCGGTAACGGCGGATGCGGGATCACATATGAATCTTGATTTTTTAAAATCACCTTCCGTGGTCATGTATAATCTGACACCCGGGAACGACGGGAAAGTGAGTGTACCGGTTAACGAATTTAAAGAATGTTCCATACTTGCTGTTGCTGCCGTTGGTTTTGACCAAACAGTCTACAGGGAGTTTTTATTCAATGAATGCACGACGGATTATAAAGATATTCGTTTAAAATTAAATCTGGAGAGTTCAAAACATTTTACGGAACAAAAACAGTCGAGCATTCTCTTCAAAGGAGAGACCCTGGAGATTGATAATATTACCACCTCAAAGATTGAGATTTATGATAGTTTACAAAAAGTATACAATCTGTATTCGACTATTTCGAAGGACAGTACATTACCATTGTTCTCATTCATTTTGAACTGGCACCGGATGAAAGAAGAAGAGAAAAAAAAGTATTATAGTGATTATGCCTGTCATGAATTGAGTTTTTTTATATTTTCAAAAGACAAAGCTTTTTTTAATTCCGTCATTCTGCCTTATATAAAAAATAAAAAGCACAAAACATTCCTCGACTATTATCTCATCAACATCAACCTTGAACCCTTTTTAACTCCCTGGTTATGGGGCCGCTTAAATATTGTGGAAAAGATTTTATTATGTAAAAAGATTGATGGACAGAACGAATCTGGTATCCGTTTTATACATGATCTTTTTGAAATACAACCGGTGGATATTGATTATAATAACAACCTGTTTTATACGGCAATTGCAGGAAGCGCCCTGGATTCCGGTGATGAACTGGGTATTAAAAATGCCATGGCAATAGAACTTGAAAAAGCGGAAATGGCTATGGAACCGATGGAAGAAGAATACGATGAATGCGAAGAAAGCGGGGAGGACATTGATGGTTTATTACTCAGTTCCGCAGAGAAAACCCCGCCCCCTTCTTTAAAAGCATTTGCACCGAAAATGAAACGGGCAAAAAAGATGGCCGACGAACGGACATCCGCATTGGGTGGCAGCGGAGGCGGTTTTGAAGGGGATGCATTTTTTGATGAAGATATGAAGAAGCGGGATACTATAAAACAGTTTTATAAAAAACTCGATAAAACCATGGAATTGGGTGAAAATAATTATTATAAACTGACAAATCAACAGCAGGGACCCGAACTTGTGACAATCAATGCATTCTGGAAAGATTTCGCCGATCACAGGTCAGGTTCTCCTTTTTGTTCACAAAACCTTGCTCACGCCACACATAATTTTACCGAAATGATGTTTGCCCTTTCACTTCTGGATCTGGAATTCGAACCTGAAAAACCGAAAGTGAAATTTCAAAACGCCGGGATGGCCTTGACATGTTCCGGAACATCTTTGGTATTCCACAAGGAAATCAAGCCGTCTCACCCGGCAGAGGCAGAGACTCCCCTGTTAGTGAGCCAGAATTATTTTTGTGAGAATAACAGATTCATATATAGCGGAAATGAACGGAGAGACAACTATGTAACAGATGAGTTTCTGATTCATACGGTCTATATCTGTCAGGTTATTCTCACCAACCCCACATCCTCGAATCAAAAACTAGATTTGCTCCTGCAAATACCAAAAGGCGCCATGCCGGTCAATACGGGATTTTATACCCGGGGAGTTCATATCGAACTCTCATCATATAACACCTACACAATCGAATATTCATTTTATTTCCCCGCACCGGGAAATTATCCCCACTACCCTGTTCATGTCGCGAAAAACGAAAGGTTTATCATTTCGGCACAACCGGCTGAATTAAAAGCGGTCAGGACTTTAAGCAAAATCGATACCACCTCATGGGCCTGGATTTCACAAAACGGGAGTGAAACGGAAGTACTGGATTTCCTTGATACGAATAATATTGAAAGGCTTTCCACGGAAAAAATAGCCTGGAGAATGAAATCTCCCGGTTTTTATAAAAAAGTGATATCCCTCCTGAATTCCCGTCATATATATAACGACGTTTTGTGGAGTTACGGGATATATCATGCTGATGCAGATACTACCCGGGAGTATCTGAAACATAATGATAATTTTTTAAGGCAATGCGGATCTTATTTGCAAAGTCCATTAATCACCATTGATCCGGTCCTGCGGAAATGGTATGAACACTTTGAATACGCACCCCTTGTGAATGCCCGGGCCCACAAACTCGGAAAAGAGCGAAAGATATTAAATGACTGCTTCAAAGAACAATACAAACTAACAATGGATATATTGTCCTGCAAACCCGGACTATCGGATAACGATCTCCTCTCCGTTTCATATTATCTGTTATTGCAGGAAAGAATAGACGAGGCTATTGTCTTTTTTGACAAGGTAGATAAGGAGAAGGTTGATGAAAAACTACAGTATGATTATCTGCGCCTCTATATGTGCTTTTATAAAACCGATGTAAAAACAGCGAAAAATATCGCTCTGAACTATAAAGATTATCCCGTGGAAAAATGGAGAAAACTTTTTGCAAATGCCTTACAGCAGATCGATGAGATTGATGGAGCACCGATGGAGGTTGTTGATACGGAAGACAGAACTCAAAAGCAGAGTAAACAAGCAAGCGAGGAAGCCGCCTTCGAGTTTAAAATAGTTGACAGTACAATTGTTTTGAATTATCAGAACCTGAAATCATGCACATTACATCTCTACCTCATGGACATTGAACTCCTCTTCAGCCGCCAACCTTTTGTCGGTCAGCAGGGAGATCAGTTCGGATTTATAAAATCGAATTTTTCAAAGACAATTGAACTTGAAAATAATAAACAGCAGATTGAAATTGATTTACCCGATGACTATAAACGTGCAAATGCTGTTGTTGAGATCGAAGCCGGAGGAATGAAAAAATCCCTCACCAATTTTTCCAATCAAATGCTCGTACAGATTGTAGATAATTACGGGATCATAAAGGTGTACCATTCCGAAACCGGAAAGGCAATTCCAAACACCTATATAAAAGTGTATGCGAAGATGACCATGGGGACGACTATTTTTTATAAAGACGGCTACACGGATTTGCGGGGCCAGTTTGATTATACATCATTAAATACAAATGAACTTGATGAGGCAGCACGTTTTGCCCTCCTTGTTTTAAGTGATGATTATGGAGCGGTGATAAAGGAAGCCAATCCGCCGAAAAGGTAGTCACATCTACTTAATAAATCTGAACATAAAAACCCGGAAGATAAATAAAGTCCGTTCTAATCAAGAAAATATAGGGAGACATGGACCACCGGACAGGAAAAGAAGGTCATGGACAGGAACTACAATGGGAGGATGTGGTACTGTATTTTAAAATTGAAGGTTTTTATAATAATCAATGGCAGCGATGGGATCATGACCGGCAGGTAGGCGGCTGGAGCAGTCTCACCGACTTTTTGTATATTGATTTATAAACTCCGGAAAAAGGTGTATATACTGAAATATCAGGATATACACCTTTTATCTATTTATTATTATTCGAACCGGAACCAGTCAAAGTTTCCTACCCCGACAGATCCTTTAAAGACAAAGTAGATCGTATTTACGCCCCTTGCTCCACTGAGGGAGCATGTCTGTTCGTTAAAATTATCAAGATTATAGCCACCTGTATTATAAATGTTGATGGTACCAAGTAAGGTTCCGTAGATACTCCCTGCTCGCACCTCAACACTATTATTCGATAACCCTGTTGCAACACGAAATCTGATTGTAGAATATCCTGATCCAAGATTCACATTGTTGAAACTGATCCAGTCGTTATTATCACAATTCCCGATAAATGGAAGATAAACTGCGACACCACTGTTGTTATTACAGTATTCTGCCTGGAGAATGACAGGAGTTCCGGGAGGAGGATTGTAGGCGACTGCGGCAATAATTCCTTCAGATGCTCTTAAATAAACCTTATCCAGTAAAGCACCGTCTTCCCGTCTGAGTATCCTTAAGGTGTGCGAACCTGCTCCAAGACCGTTAAATGTTGTCGGTGTTAATATCCAATACCCGCTTGTTGTTAAATTATTTTGCTCGCTCCATGAGCCGGAATCCATTTTATAATAGAATGAGTCATTAGTTATATTATCAAACTTTGCCCGGATGCTGAACTCTACATTTGCCGGCTGTGAAAGTGTAAAGGATATCAAAACCTGGCCAGCTGTAGTATCTGATGGTCCGAATAAAGGAGCATTGCCATTCTCCGGCCAATGTATTGCCTGGCCGCCGGATGCAGATGAATCATTGGTTACTGCCAGGGGTGAGAACAGATTCTGGCTTAAAAGGTTTTCAAGCTCCACTTCCAGTATACTTCCTCCCGGTAATACTGTAGGTTCAGGAGTTGGCTCGGAAGTCGGGTCGGATATTGGTTCAGTTGTGGGAGTAATTACGACGTTATTTATCTTATCCCTGAGCCATATCCCTGCATCCTTGATTACCGAGTTCCCCCAGGGGCCGCTCTGCATATAATAGCCGTTCATGATTTCATTTACCGGCCAGCGGGCTTCATTCTCTATATTATCGTAGGAATATGGTTCCAGAATGGCACTGCTTTCACCCTTATTGCAAAAACTCCATGCTGTCCAGCTTATGGAGTTTGCTTCCATCCAGTCTATCCACTGGTCTGCCGGTCCGCCTTCACTGATATCAATATATCCATCACCGGTATAATTACTCACACCCCATTCCGTGGCAAAGAGCGCGATTCCATTTGACATAGCCTGGTCTGCACTGTCTCTGAAATTATGAGACATGGCATAAAAGTGTATGGTATATGCAACATTCGGGGCTTTTTCCGAAGTATTGCCGTCTTGATCTGCATCAACAGCATCGAGAAGGGGATCATTTGATGGTGTGACAGGATCCTGCCCCCAAATGGGTGAAGGAACCAGGATAATATTATCAGGATCATACTGCCGGATCGCAGATATTACTTCGTATGCATGGGTTTTCACCTGTGACCAGCTAATTCCATGTCCGGGTTCATTGATTACTTCATAGATAATATTCTCATATGAGCCGAATTCCTGCGCTACCATACTGAAAAATGCCTTTGCCTCGTTTGTATGGGGATCCGGGGTCCAGTGCTGATTGTTCGGATCACTCGGGTTCCAGTGGATGTGCCAGTCTACAATAATATATATTCCATTATCAATTGCATCCAGGATAAGGGGCCGTACCTGATCATTATAGAGATTGGAATGGACCCCAAGGTATCCGGCCCATTGGCTGCGGCCAAGGTCCCATTCATACGCATACATGGCAGCCCTTAACACCTGAATATTAAAACTTTCAACCAAATTTTCGATAGTACCGTTTGCCCCTGTTGCATAGGGGAACCACTGGAGACCGTGAGAACTGAATCCTTTTAGTTGAACAAGATTATTCGAGGCTGATACAATATGGCTGCCACTTACCTTAAGTTGACCATATTCACTCACTGGCCCGTCACCAGTCACCTGGGTAGGGGCCAAGGTTGACTCGGTAGTCGGCTCCGGGTCCGAATCAGGTGTCGGATCAGGTGTCGGATCAGGTGTCGGATCAGGTGTCGGTTCAAGTGTCGGATCAGGTGTCGGATCCTCACCACCTCCTCCCCCGTAACATGGCGGCCCGATAGCCCTGAATTCAATATGGCCGTAGCTTACTGATGATGAATATTCAATAACATATGTACCGCATTCAAAAAAACTTGAATAGACATTTGTATAAACAACACCATTTACAGTTACTGAATTGGTACACCAGCTGTTTATACAAAAAGCAACAGAAGCATACAATGTGAAGGATTTTACACCTTGCCCGCCAAATGAATAATCAAGGCTAATGGTTTCACCAGATACAATAACAGGCAAGCATATTACTAAGGCAGCAACTGTAAAAATCATAACATAGTTTTTAATCATTCTTTTGCTCCGAAATCATTTTTTTTCGGATCATCGATCCGTTGCCACTTTTTATATTACCATTTTTATTTACAATTCATATAATAACCCTATCCCTTTATAGGTTATTTCTATAGCTATGTTAAAAATAATTACTTTTTTACACAAAAACAAGTTTTTTTTAGTAAAATCAGTATATTTTATTATGCATTCTCGTCAGCCTGATATACTTGTTTTTTTAAAAGGAAAAATTAACTTAAGTAAAGCGGTTTGTAATGGAACGGCGTGTTCGGGTAATCCGGGCCAACCCGGCTTACCTGTTTACAGCGTGACCTTCCTGCTTCCCCCGGGAACAAATCCGGAGGATGTCATTGGTTCTGTAGAAAATCCGGTTGCCGGAGAATTACCCGAAACTTTATATGTGGAACCGGCAGCAGACAAGCCGGTTTCCCTCTTTTACCTTGTCTCTCATTTCCGGTTTTTTTATTTTCCCCCGCTACACCATCTCCCAAAAAGCTGTGGCAGCTTCCGTATAATGTTTTTTATGTAACCTGCAATACCCTACTTCATACTCTTTGAGCGGGGGAGTAAACTGCAAAATGGAGATCTCATCTTTCAGGGAACTCTGATCGAGTACTAATTGAGGCACAATCCCGATACCGAAACCAAGACTCACCATGGCGATAATTGCTTCATTCCCGGATATTTCCGCATAGATCCCGGGAATTATGTTTTTTGATACAAACCACCGGTCTGCGCGTTCCCGGGAGAGACCATGGGCGGGGAGAATAAACGGTGAATCCTCTATCGATCCATGTTCAAAATTTTTAGCCGAGATAAAAACAAGGGGTGTTTTTATAACCGATTTGAAATCAATTTTTTCCGGAAGTGCATCCGGACGCGCGGCGATTGCTATATCGGCATTTCCGGCTGAAATCTGCTTCATGGCGTTTTCAGCTTCACCTGTATGAATCATAATATGGACTGATGGAAACTTATGTTGATACACTTTTAAGACCGGTTTTAAAATTTTATAAGAAGCAGTCACGGAGCAATAAATCTTTAATTCACCGGTTATTATCCCCTTTTGCTTTGCCAGGGTTTCTTTGCACAACTGCCACTGCACAAGGGTCTCTTGAGCGAATTTCTTAAGGATACTCCCTGCCGGGGTTAAAACAACCGAACGGTTATCACGTTCAAAAAGCAGTTCCCCCAGTTCCTCCTCTATCCGCTTGATCACCCGTGTTAACCCGGGGGGGCTGATAAAACAAGCCTGGCTTGTTTTGTAGAAGTGAAGTGATTCGGATAAATGTAAAAAAAGTTTTAGACTATAGAGGTCCATACCTTCCTTCTTTGTTTCATATTATGAAATATTATATTACAAATATTTCAATTTACACAATACAATTTCATGGTTATAGTTTCAATAATAAAATAAAAGGAGGATAGTTATGAATATTTTACATGACAAAGATGCGGATCAAGCCCATTTAAAGGGCAAAACAATCGCAATTATCGGGTACGGAAGCCAGGGAAGTGCCCAGGCCCTTTGTCTCCGGGACAGTAACGTGCAGGTTATTATCGGTGAGACCGAAGTACTCGGGAGTAAGCCAAATCCGAGCTGGAAAAAAGCAAAGGATGACGGGTTTGAAGTGTTTTCAATTGACAAGGCTGCGGAGAAGGCAGACATTATCCATATTCTTCTCCCCGATGAATATCACGGACCTGTTTATAAAGCACAGATCGCGAAATACATGGTGGCAGGCAAGACCTTAAGCTGCTCCCACGGATTTTCCATTGTCTACAAACAGATTGTCCCTCCATCCGAGGTTGATGTGATCATGGTTGCTCCCAAGAGTCCGGCTACGGAAGAAAGGAAAGCCTATCTCGCGGGTTTCGGAGTACCAGGTCTTGTGGCGGTAAAACAGGATGCATCGGGAAAAGCACGGGACACAGCCCTTGCCATGGCCAAGGCGATGGGTTTTACCAGGGCCGGAGTGCTTGAATGTACTTTTGAACAGGAAACCTATGAAGACCTTTTCGGCGAACAGAATGTACTCTGCGGCGGTGTTGTCGACCTCATGAAATACGGTTTCGAAGTATTAACGGAAGCAGGCTACCCCGCGGAAATGGCATATTTCGAGGTACTTCATGAGCTGAAACTTATCGTCGACCTTGTGTACGAAGGGGGTATTCAGAAAATGAACGCCATTATTTCCAATACCGCCGAGTGGGGAGAATATGTGAATGGCCCGAAAATTATCGATGCAAGTGTAAAAGAACGGATGAAAGAATCATTAAAAGCCATCGAAGACGGAAGTTTTGCACAAAAATGGATGGAAGAGAGCAAAAACGGTTGCCCCAATCTCCTGGCAAAACGGAAGGCATTAGCGGACCACCCTATCGAAATAGTCGGAAAAAAGATAAGAGAACTTTTCGAGAAGAAGTAATATGTAAAGAGTCACAGCGTATCCCGGGAAGTGTTTTTCCCGGGATGTGGGGTGAGAATCGATGTGTATTAAAAAAAACTCTATGGAATTGCACTTTATCATGGGTCTGAAAAGAAAATAATTACTATATTTGTTACTGTAATAGAAACGTTAAAGATATTGAAGTATCTGATCCAAATTGGTAGGATTTTACTACATATTGATCCCATAGTTCAAATTGTAAATTTATGCCGATTTTTAATACATTTTATGAGAAGTGGATTAGAAATTAGATTATTATTAAAAACAATTCTTCCTGTTATTATAAAATATATCCATAAAAATATAATTCATCCGAATGTGTTTACGTTAAAATTATGATACATAAAACGGATATATTCAA
>JAFGRV010000215.1 GCA_016934975.1 Spirochaetales bacterium
CTGCTGACAATACACCTTATACGTATAATCGGAAGTCAGCTGCTGCTGATAATAATATGCTTTACCGCCGGTCAGGAATTTCACCTTGCCCTGAAGGCCGGATATCATTAAAAATTCTGTTTATATAATAGTAAACATCATATATTTTTTCAAGTAGCAGGATGACACATTTTAATTCTTTTTTATTGAGGATGTCCTGCAATCTTCTTTGGGTGCAAAGGTTAAATTATATATGAGGTTTTTAAAAAATCTTTGATTTTTATGCTCAACTCCATTATTATACGAATGTGTAGATGAAAAAGGTTTTAAATTGTTTATTGTAGCAAAGGAGCTGTAACAGAAAAGTGAAAAAACAGGCGATACAGGTGTGTTATGGGAAGTGATTCCAAAGACCTGGCTTATCAACTTATTCTCCAAAGCCGCAGAAATGGTGAAGGTATAATCGCGGCTGCAAGACTCATTCTTTGCGGTATTCTCTTTCTCATGGTTGTCTTTGTTTTGTTTTACGGGATTATAAGCAAAGGTGATGATGTGATGACCGGTCTGACAAATCCTGCATTTATAAGTGAGATGCTCTGCATTATTCTATCAATCATTATCTCATTATGGGTATTTAAAATGGTGAAACAAAAAAAGTATTATAACTGGATGGGCTATGTTTTTTCTTTTTTTGATATCACCTTTTTAAATATAATTATTTATTTTAATGCCATCGATAATAGAGCTCTTGTTTTTACCGGGGCACCCACATTTATCTATATTGTTTTTTTAGTTCTCGCGACACTCAGGAATTCAGTAACATCGGTGATTTTCACCGGGGTATATATTTCCATATCCTATGGTTTACTCACTTTTTTCCATGCCATTATTCCCCTTCATATTATCCGGGAGGGAGGCAATTCTTTTGGCAGCAGTGCGGGTGCCTGGATATATATTATGTTGGATGATGAAATCCTTAAACCTGTTATTTTTCTTATGATTACCGGGCTTCTCGCTTTTATTGCTCATCGTGTAAAAAAAATATATATTAAGCAGACAATCCTCCAGGTGGAAAAAGAAGAGACAGGCAGGACTTTTACCGAGAATCTTTTAGATGTGACCCGGAAGGTACTCCAATCAAGTACGGTACTGACATCATCTCTGGAGCTTTTTACAACAAATGTAGAGATACTCCTCGGGAATTCAAGGAATATAAAAGAAGAACTTAATGAGGCGTTTACTGTTATGGAAGAAACGGTGGCAACAATTACGGAGATGATTCATTCAAACATCACTGTTGCCAATTCCGTAATGAATCAATCACATCTTATCGAGGATGGTGTGACTGCCATACAGCAAATAAAAAGGTCTGTGGGATCTATAATCGAAACATCGACAAAAGCAGATCAGATCGCAAAAAATCTCTGTAATACGGCACAAGATGGAGAAAACACAATAGAAGAAGTAGTGAATGCTATCGGTGAAACGAAACAGGCAAGTAAAAAAATCGAAGAGATTGTTGAAATAATATCAGGTCTCGCACAAACTACCGATCTTCTTGCAATGAACGCCGCTATCGAGGCGGCTCACGCAGGTGAAGCAGGAAAAGGATTTGCCGTTGTTGCAGATGAAATCCGGCAGCTTGCGGAAAATTCCGGAGAAAATACAAAGGGTATCAGCAGTGTATTGGAAGATATTCTTCATAAGATTGATACGATTGCCGGCTTCTCCGGAAATGCTCAGGAAAAATTAATGAGTATAGTAAAAGATGCAGAAAAAACATCCGGGATCAATTCCGAGGTCTTACGTGCCATGGAAGAAGAATCTGCGGGGATGCAATTGATTGTCACTTCTCTTAAAAATCTTGTTTCCATTACCGATGAAATCAAAGGAGCCAGCAGCGAGCAGTCTGTCGGGGGAAAAGAAATCCTTACAAGTCTCGGTACTCTTAAGTCCCAGGCAGATAGTGTGACGGGGCTTGTCATAAAGCAGGTGGAAGAGTGTAATAAAATTGAAAAGAACACAAGTGAATTGAACTCTATTCTTGAAAATAATAAAGAAATCATAAAAAAACTAGGGAATTTGGTAAAACAAATATGATCGACCCTCATGTCCATCTGCGGGATTGGAATCAGTCTCATAAAGAAACAATTGTCCATGGTCTCGATATTGCACGGAAAGCCGGGCTGTCCGGTGTGTTTGATATGCCCAATACTGATCCCCCACTCATCTCCGGTTCCGAAATAAAAAAACGAATTGCTCTTGCAGATAAAACAGGGAGTCCCGTCTTCTACGGAGTATATGGCGGACTCACACCTGATATGCGGCAAGTTGCGGAGATCGTGGAAGCCTGGAAAAACCTTTTCCCCAGGATGGTGGGACTAAAATTTTTTGCGGGCCGGTCTACAGGCAATCTTTCGATTATTTCTCCCGTTGAACAGGAAGAAGTCATTCGCATCCTCGTCCGGGAAGGATTTGACGGTGTTTTAGCCGTCCATTGTGAAAAGGAATCCTGTTTTCGTCCGGAATATGGCCCGTACCGGCCTGAGGCGGCTTTAGATTATACGCTGCTTCGTCCTCCTGAAAGTGAACTGGAAAGCATAAAGGATATGATCTCTTTTACGGAAAAATTACGGTATAAAGGAACTCTTCATGTCTGTCACATATCCACGGATAAATCCGTGGAAGAAGTGGAAAAAGCCCGGCAGCGGGGTATCATCAACATCACCTGTGGCCTTACTCCCCATCACGCATTTTTGTATGATGAGCTTATGAAAGAAAAAGAGGGATACCTTTTAAAGATGAATCCGCCTCTCAGGCCAAAGGCGGTCATGGAAAAGATGCTTGAATTTCTTTTCCAGGGTAAAATCGACTGGATAGAGACGGATCATGCCCCCCATACACTGGCAGACAAACGCAGTGCCGCCGGCATCCCGGGGCTGCCGTTTTATCCTCATTTTATCCGGAGACTGCGGACCATGGGGATGACGGAGGAGCAGGTGGAAAAACTTACCCACACATCAATCTGTAAGACTTTCGGGATCGATATTAAAAATGAAAAAACAGACCCCCGGTATGATCTCGCCGGGGAGTATGAGTTTGATGCCTTTCATGTGCCGGAGGAAAGGCTTTAATTTTTCTCGTTTTTCTTAAGCCGCCGTTTTATAATCTGTATCCGGTTGATAATATTTGACATGGGTTTGTACACGTAGAAATAACGGAAATCCGGTGACGGTTCCACATCTCTTACTTCCGCAAATCTACGGATCATAAAAATAATAATAAATGCCCGGATAAGACCGGAGAGAGCGAAAATGAGCTCGTAGTTGTTCTCTGCAAATATGGGAATTTTTATTTGGGTTATCACAAGAGTAAGAATTCCCCCGGTTATAGAACCCAGGAATGCAAAAATATTATTGGTCGCGGTAAAATAGGCTGATACCTTCGGTATATTCTGGGGTTTGACGCTGTCGAATAGAAAATTCTGGGTAGAGAGGTTTAATCCCGACCAGACGAATCCGGAGAAGAGCTGGAGAAGAATCAGAAGATAGAAATTCTTAATGAATACCCACCCGACGATGATAATCGGAAGGGAAATTGCCGTAACAAAAAGAATTTTATAATTACCGTATGTATCCGATAGATTGCCCCAGTATCTCAATGCAAGAAATGTAGAAAACATGGAAGACATCATAATTATCATAAATTGCAGATAATTAAAATGAAGGGATTTGAGGAGGAAAACCGGTACGACCGGGGCCATTATATTTACGGCAAAAGTGAGGAGAAAAGAGAATCCGGCAAACCTGCCAAAGTTGGTAGAACCTATTTTCTTTAGAAAAATAATGTATTTGAATTCCGATGGTGCTTTGGGAATTGTCATAGCCGGTTCGTATTGTTTGTAAAGGGGATAGATTGATGAAAGCCTGGAAAGACTCCCCGCTGTAAACAGGAAGATATAAAACAATTCCTCGAAACCGTAAATTTCCCCGAAGTAGAGAAGTATGCCTGCTAAAATAATAGTAAAAAACTGAAAAATGGTAATCATTCTATTTCGTATGCTGTAATATCTTCCCCGGGATGTTTTCGGTACGATATCATTCATCCATGAAGTCCATCCCGGACCTCCAAGATGAGTACTCAGCGTTCCCAGAGCATATGCGGCTAACGCCACGAGGGGATTTTTCGTGATGACAGTTCCGTAGACAATAATGAGGTATGACAGGGAGTGGGCAGCATTACAGATTATTGAAAGGATTCTCCTCTTCTTAAATTTTTGAATAAAAGAAGCCCCGGCTATCTGTCCTATTGAAATGGAAAACTGCATACTTCCCTGGAGAATGCTCACTTGAAAAGCAGATGCTCCGAAAAAAAGAGCAAAGGGAATAACATAATTCTCCGCGAAACCGAACATTACCGCCCATAATATGCCGTCTATAATTGAATACGTTAAGGCCCTTCTTATTCTTGGGTCTTCTACCCTGTTTAAAAATTCTTTCATCCTGTTTTGTTCAGCTCCTGAACCATTCCCCCTATGCTCTTAATTCACGGTAATGTATGGTGACAATTTCATTGATAGATACTAATAAAACAGATGTGAAGGGGCAATAGTAAAAGCAAAAAAAGTAAAAATCAACCTGAAAAGTAGGTGTATAAATGTGATAGTATAGAGAAAATAGGAATGGTAAAGATATGAGTTCATATGACCCTTTTTTCTGGGAAATACCTGTTGATCCGGCAGTGCTTGATACTCTTTCTTCCGGTCAGGATGATCCCCTTTCTGCTTTAATAAAGAAACTGGATCAAAAAGAGACGGAGGAAAAGAATAAGAATAAACAGGAAGTCCTTGCAATAATTAAAGATCTCATTGATACAAAACTTACCGAAATTCAGCGGAAAGTCGTGACTCTTTATTTTTATCAGCATAAAACACAGAAGGATATTGCATGTATCCTGGGAATTTCGCAACAGGCTGTAAGCAGGCATTTATTTGGTGTTATGCGTGATGGAAAAAAAATCGGCGGAGCCGTGAGAAAATTAAAGAAATTATGCGGGGAATTGAATATAACCCCTGAAAAGTGGGTGTAAGATTGTGTAATAGTGAGAATGACGGGGACTCATTGCTAAAGAGTCTGAAATATTCCGAGCACGAAAGAATGCCCTTTAGGGGGACTCATTGCTAAAGAGTCTTGAATGTTTCGAGTAAAAAAAGGATGCCCGTTGTTCTTTTTAATGAGAGGTTGATGGTTATGATGAGTTTTGAGAGCATGCAAAAATTAAGGGATGTTTATCTTCCGTATGAGATTGATGCAAAGCAGGTCGATGAAGTATTCCTCCGGCTCGGGAATCCCTCTATAGAAGAAATCGTGGAGACAGCGAATTATTATATGGATGATCCCGACAGAAATGTCCGGGTGATGATGCTTCGCGTGCTGGGGAATCAATCCGGACAAAAGGCGGCGGAAGGGATTTTAAAAGGTTTGAAAGACGGTGAACGCCGGGTCCGGGAATGCGCGGTGAAGTGCAGCTCCAATTTTTTAGGTTTTTCCTTTATCGTGGAAGCAATAAAGGATATCGCCGTCGATGAAAAAGAGAAAAAGAAAATACGAAGGATCGCTCTTTCATATGTGGTGCGTGGTCTGGAGGAATGTCCTGAAAGGGCGGTAGATAAAACATTCGATACACTCCTGGATGATCTCATAAAATCGGAGCAGTACAGGATGGCCGTGCTTTTCCAATTACTCCACCTGGAATTAAATGACCGTGTGGAAGAACTGTTAAAATATTATGTTAAAAACGGGAGCCGGGAAGAAGCCGTCATGGCGACAAAGGCGTTATGTGGGTATAAAGTGATTAACCTTGGGGATGTTGATGAAGCCGTAAGAAAAAAAATTATGCAGACATGCGACCTTGCGGCGAAACATGTCTCTTATTGGGTGAAGAGAGACGAAAGTTTATAAAAGGAAATTATGGAAACAAAGAAAATTGTAGAATCGATTGAAAACCGATGGGATATACTTTTTAGCGACTATCCGGAAGTGTATGATGAGTTTGCTAAAGTCCCAAGGGAACCCGATCTTTTTAAACACTTGGTGAAGATGTTTAATTTCTCAGGGAAAGATCTGTTGGATGTCGGCTCCGGTTCAGGGCTTTCCGGGTTTGAAATTTCTCCGTATTGCTCGTCTGTTATCGGTGTCGAACCCGAAGATGCCATGCGTGATCTCGCCATACAAAACGCGAAAAAACGGAATTGTAAGAACGTAAGGTTTATTAAAGGTGTTGCAGACAATATTCCCCTGGAAGATGATTCCGTCGATATTTCCCTGGCAATAACCTGCGCTATTTTCGAGCCTGATGAAATCAGGCGGTATGTAAAAGAGCAGCTTCGGGTAGTAAGAAAAGGGGGGTTGATTATAAAGATTGATATTGCTCCGAAGTGGTACGGAGGTGAGCTTGCCCCGGTCATATTAGGGAGAAGCAGAACGACCGAAGAAGATACGGAAGGCACGGTAGATAAAATCGTACGGAAAGAATTTGGTTTCGAGTATAAGGATTTTTATCAGCATCAGGATTACGGAACCCTGGATAAAATAGTCGGAACCTATGGTTTTATTTTCGGGAGCAAGGTTATCGCGTATCTCAAAAAGAAAAATAAGACCACTGTTAAATGGAAAACCAGGATTTTTTATAAGATGTGTGGATAAGGGCAAATGTCGGCAGCAGCCGACTTCCAATTATAAAAAAAAGGTGGCTTTCTATTTAATCTTGTTAATTATATTCGATTATAACTTTATGAGCAAAAGGTGTTCACAAGTCCCACATAATATTGAGCGATGATTAATGCGTCTATAATATCTGTAGAACCATCACAATTCACATCACCGGCTATTATATTAATAGATATATCAGATCCCACATAATATTGCGCAGTGAGTAAGGCGTCTACTATATCAACAATGCCATCGTAATTCACATCCCCCAGGAGCATACATCCCGTTATATCGATTGTTCCGCCATATCCCCGGGGCGTACCAATATCATCGGTTTTTTCATCCGTGAGTTTGTCTACATCCACCTCAATTGCCGCCCTGCCGCATTTTCCCCGATAGCCTGTAAAATCAAGGGTGACCACATGGAGGTCATTTCCCGGACCTGTCCCGCTGGCATCAAATCCGGAAACAATAAAATAGCCCGGACTACCCATCCCAACAGCAGCGATAAATCCATCAGCCCCTTCTTCCACATCCTCCAGGTGAAGGAGGGATGAGCTAAAGCTGATATAAAAGCCATACGCGGCAAGCTTTTGGGTGCCGGTATTGGCATGTATTTCAACGATAATTCGGGAAAACAGTGACTCTGTCATTTCACGTGGGTACACCCATACATCACCGGGCTGGTCACCCGCCTTGGTGACAGGTGTTGGCGCCGGTGTTTGCGCGAAGGAAAGAGAGATAAGCATAACCATGAATAATAATAAAAATAAAAGATGTTTCATTGTCGTAC
>JAFGRV010000216.1 GCA_016934975.1 Spirochaetales bacterium
AATAATGCATTAAGTTGCTTTTTATCACCTTCGCATACAAGCACCCGGTCATTTCCCGATGCTATTGATATATACAAAGCTTCAATACCTGTTGAATTTTGCATAGGCTGCATTCCCAGGTTTTTAATCATCATCTTTTCAGTTTCTTTATTTATCTGCATCCCCCCTTGTTTCCACAAAGGCCAATTAATAGACAAGGTGTGTCCATTCCGCTTTTTTAACGATACCAGATTATTTCGATAAACGGCAAAATTATCCATAAATGCATTTGCTGTGGCATAATCTGCCTGGGCAACATTACCGATGACACCGGCAAGAGAAGAAAAAAGAATAAAAAAATCAAGATTCAGATCCTTCGTGGCTGCATCTAGATTAATAAGCCCGCCGGTTTTCGGAGCAAGAACGGTCCGCACCTCGTTACTTGTTTTTGTAATAATCAAATTATCTAATATAACACCTGCACTATGGATAATACCATTCAAGTTTCCAAAATCACTTATTATCTGATCGATCAATGCTGATGTGGCTTTCATATCTGTAATATCTACTTGCCGATATTCTATACCTGCACCTGATTTCCTGAGTTCATCGATTTTCGTCTTCTTATCCGCATTTAGCGGCGAACGTCCGGCAAGAATGATAGTTGCCTGTTTTACTTTACTCCCAATCTCGGCAGCAAAAATTGATCCCAGCCCTCCTGCTCCACCCGTAATCAGGTATACACCCTTTTCTTTCCAGGGCACCTGAGTGTCGGAAGACATTCCCTCAATTTCTTTCCAACCATGAATGTATCGTTTCCCTTGCCTGTAATGTACCTCATTATCCACGACTGAACGTCTATTCCCGGTAACTCTATCTATGATACTTTGAAAATCTGCCTTTTCCACCCCAATAATCTGACCAATAAGCTTCGGATTCTCCAGATGAGCTGTTTTAAGGATCCCCGATAGTCCTAAAAATAATTGACTCTCATCTTTCAGCAATACTACAATTTGAACCAGCACATTGTCTTTGGGCTTTTCAATTAGAATCTGACGTATCTCATCAATTATCCGGACAGTATAAGCTTCAAACCGTTTTGCTATATCTTTCTCCCCGGATTCCAAATTTATGGTGCGAACATCATCAAGATGTGATGCAACAGATTCGGAAACATGAGATTCTAATTCACAAAGGAAGACTACATGATCCCCGTAAAAAGGTGCAACTGATGCTTCGGGAATAGACATTTCCTCCCGATATGGCGCTAACATCAACGTACCTATGGTTGAGGAAACCGGCGCAATATCCGTCTCTCTATCCAGTATTCTGGATGAAAATCCTTTCATCCGGATACAGACAGTACCGGATTCATCACATATATCAATATCAACACTTTCTACTTTATCACCTTTAGTTCCTTTATCACTGTAACGAATAACAGTCCACATAGAAGACCCGGTTCTTTCAAATATTTCGACCTGTTCGACAGCAAAAGGAAGAATCGGTTTTAATGATCCGCCATTAAGGAGCATCATTCCGGCTGCTGCCTGCAACGCCGAATCCATAATACTGGGATGCATCATAAAGGCATCCTGAGATTCCATAAGGTCGGCAGGTATGGACAAGGAAGCCAGGACCTTATTACTTCCCAGGTAAAGAGCTTCAATTCCCCGGAGGGACGATCCATAATCAATAGAGAGTTTTTTAAAATCATTATAATATTGATCTATATCGATACTTTCCTGACTGCATTCAGCTTGTAATGCTTTCAGATCTATTACAGATGTTTCCTTGATTGAACGGAGGAGTGCACTCCCCTGATAATACATAACCGATTCAGTATCCAATTCCAGTGTATCTTCATAAATTTCATACCCGATCTCATCATTCTCTTTTACAAATAAACTAATATGTATTTTTTTATCCTGATCTTCCAGAACAACAGGACGAATCCAAACAACATCCTTGAGAATAATTGCGGTACTCTCATTTCTCAACAATCCCGATGCATTTTCAACCGCCGCCCTGGCCATTTCCAGATACACTACCCCCGGTAGAATAACCTGACCATGAACCACATGATCCTTCAGGAAAAACTCCCTGCCCGAAAAAATAGAAGTAAAACGTTGTTCTATGAGATCAGAAGTATTTTGATGCAATAAAGGATGAATTTTGTCTAATATAACAGATCCTGTAACACGCTCATCCTTGTCATAAATATCCGGAATCCAGTACCTGTCCCTGGCAAAGGGATAGGTAGGCAGGCTGATGCGTTTTGGTTTTTTTTCACCATAGATCCGGTTCCAATCAAAGACCAACCCTCTCACCCAAAGATCTGCCAGTTTCGCATGTTTGCTCTTTGCTATCCAGGCTTCAATGATTGTTTCCATATCTTCATCTGCTTTTAATGCAGAAAGAGTCTCGCTATTTTGTTTTGCCTGCCCCCGGAACAGACCGGAAATATTCGGCTGCCCCTGAACAAAATCTTTTAGCTTTTGCGAAAGTTCAGTAATAGAAGCTGCGATCACTGCAAGGCGTTCATCCATAGCTTCCCGCCCTACCTGGAGTGTGAAAGCAATATCAGCGAGACTGATATTGGTAAGATCCTTCTCATCGATTGCCGTATACAAGCGTTGGGCATATTCTTTAAGTCTTTCCTCATCTTTTGCAGACAGGACGATTATTGCAGGATTTTTTTTCGTAATTATTATTTCGGATCCTTTGGTCTCCTGAGGAATATATTCCTGGATAATGACATGGGCGTTCGATCCGCCGGCCCCAAAGGATGATATACCGGCGATCCTGGGATATTCTTTATTTTCCCCATTAAGCTCGATCATCGGCCGTTTCCACTCAGAAAGTTCCTGAGCCACAACAAAAGGAGTATTCTCAAAATCAATATTCGGATTTAATGTAGAGGAATGGAGTGATGGTACTATGGCGCGATTCTTAAGCTGGAGTAATATTTTTGCCACACCCGCTATACCCGCGGCACTTTCACTATGACCGATATTCGACTTTACCGAGCCTATGGCGCAAAAATGCCGGTCATTACTATATTCGCGGAAAGCTTTATTTAATCCGGTGATTTCGATGGGATCGCCTAATAAAGTACCTGTTCCATGGGCTTCTATATAACTCACAGTTCTCGGATTAATCCCCGCCTCTTTAAAAGCTTTTGATATTACATCTGCCTGGGCGTGGGGATTGGGGACTGTATAGCCATTGGTTTTACCACCATGATTAATTGCCGTTCCTTTTATGATTCCGTAAATATGATCTTCATCTGCTACTGCTTTGGAAAGGGGTTTTAGGAGAATCGCACCGACACCTTCTCCCGGCACATAACCGTCTCCCCCCTCACCGAAACTTTCACACCGTCCTTTACTCGATGCAAAATTATTCTGCCCGAGAGTTAAATATTTATTCGGATGAAGCGAGAGATTCACACCCCCGGCAACTGCCATATTACATTCACCCCTGGTCAAACTTTGACAGGCAAGATGAATCGTAGTGAGGGAAGATGAACACATGCTGTTTACTGTCATGCTCGGTCCATGCAAATTTAAGAAATAGGAAACTCTATTGGCTACTGACGCGGAAATCCCCGAAAGGGCGATGGGTCTGCCTTTTAATGTCTCCTCTGCTCCGTAAAGCTGGTATTCGTCATACATCACTCCCGCAAAAACACCCACATTCCCATTCAAACCGAAATCAGGATCTACACCGATTGTTTCCCTGGTATATCCTGCATCCTCAAGAGTTTCATATACACATTGTAAAAACAAACGCTCCTGGGGATCCATTAATCCGGCATCCAGAGGTGAAATATTAAAGAAAAGAGGATCGAATTGATCTGCGCCTTCCAGGAAACCACCCCATTTCGTATTGGTTTTTCCAATTTTATTTTTATCTTCATCAAAAAAACGGTTGTAGTCCCAACGATCAGCCGGTATTTCCGTAATACAATCCTTTCCCTCCCTTAAATTTTTCCAGAATTCGTTAATATCTCTCGATTGGGGAAATCGTCCGGAAAGACCGATAATTGCAATATCAAGGGGGATATTTTCTTTTTGTTCCCTGGAAATAGATGAAAAACGATATCCCCTCTTTTTTCTCACATTCGATTGAGATGTATCTCCTGTTTTTTCCGTATCCACCCCTTGGCTGTCAGGTTCAACATCGTCTTCTTTTTTCTCCCTGAGTCCCATAAAATCGATCAATCTATCCTCATAGGATTCAAGGAAGTAATCCGTTAATTCCGCTATATTCCGGTATTCAAAAAATAGAGTTTTTGATAATGAACCGAATGTTTTTTCCAATTGATTGTTTAATTTCATTATCATCACCGAATCAATCCCGTAGTTCTCGAATTCAACATCCGTATCAATCCGGTCCGGGGGAAGGCCGATAATAGAAGAGAGTTCTGTTTTTAAATAGTCAATTGCCTTTTCCTTAAATAAATCATGATTAATTGAGGGAGTGTCTTTTTTTGTCCGGCCCGTTGCATCAGCCTTTTTATCTATAAATGATGAATAAAGCTGCTTCTTATCTCCTTCAAAGACCATCATCCGGCCGGTACCGGCAGACAACCCGTTATACACCGCGCTAATCCCCGTTGAACTTTCCATGGGAACCATTCCTATGGTATCTTTCATCATTTTTTTGGTTTCTTCATTAAGCAGCATACCGCCATCTTTCCAGAATGGCCAATTAACAGAGAGAGTGTGTCCTTTTCTCTGTTGAGATGAGATCAGTTTATTTCGATATACGGCATAATAATCCATAAAAGAATTAGCTGCGGCATAATCGGCCTGACCGATATTTCCCATAATTCCCGCGTACGAAGAAAAAAGGATAAAAAAATCAAGGTCCATATCCTTCGTTGCTTCATCCAGGTTAAGAAGCCCGGACACTTTCGGGGCAAGTACCTTTTGTATATCTTCAACGGATTTTTTAACGATAAAATTATCCAATACCAGACCGGCCGTATGAATGATGCCATTAAGGCTTCCAAAGTCTTTTTTTATACCTTGAATCATCTTTTTTACGGAGGTCTTTTGAGAAATATCAGCCTGAATAAATTCTACATGACCGCCCATACTCCTTAACAGATCAATCATGACGTTTCTATTGTCACCGGGTTCAAAGAGGTCTGTGAGGATAAGGGTCGTATCTCTTGCTTTTTGGACGATCTCTCCCGCAAAAATTAATCCCAGGCTCCCTGATCCGCCGGTGATGAGATAGACTCCCCTGTCTTTCCATGGAATGGCATGATCCTTTTTAAAACCTTTCATCTCATTCCACCGGGTAACATATCTTTTACCCAGTTGATAGCGGATCTCATTATCCTCCGGTAAAAGGGTGTTCATCTTCACTATCTCCGCAATATTGCGGAGATCATTACCCTGCTCTATTCCAATTATCTGACCACAGAATTGTGGATTTTCCAGACCTGCCGTTTTAAGCAATCCGGAAAGACCTAAAAACACCTCTGTCTCGTCTTTCATGGGGACAATTATTTGAACCAGCACCCTGCTTTTCGGTTTGTCTTTAAGAATATTCCGAATTTCTTCAAACGCACGGACAGTATAAATTTCATATCTTTTATCAAGGGCATTTTCTTTACTCTCCAATGAAATACAGCGAACACCTTTTATCTGTTCCCCGATATAATCGGAAGTGCCGGTTTCCATTTCACAGAGCATGACAACATGAAGAGAATACTCCGGAATTTTTAATCCGGGAGAAAGCGGCTTTTCTTCCGGATAAGGGCTGAGCATTAATGTATCAATGGGTTGAGATATCTGAAAGGATTCCGATTCACTCCCCATCACCCTGGTTGCAAATCCCTTTATCCTGATACATACGGCACCTGCCTCATCACACACATCAATATCAAACTTCTCTATTTTCCCGCCTTTTTTATTTATATCATTATACCTGACAAGGACCCACATTGGGGACCTGGAGGTATCAATTATTTCCACTTCATCTACTGCAAAAGGTAAAGCCGGTTTGAAAGAAGTTCCCTGATGCATCAATAGTCCCGCTGCTGCATGAAGGGCGGAATCCATTAAACCCGGATGCAAGCCATAGAGTTCCTGGGTATTGATAACACCCGGATGAAGGGCAAGCCGGGCCAGAATTTTATCCTGTCCCGCATAGAGAGCTTTTATACACTGATTTGAAGGACCATAATTTATACCGGCTTTTTTAAACGTATCATAGAATTGTGTTATATCTATACTTTCAGGACTGTATTCAGCCCGGAGTGCCTGGATATCAAGAACAGGAACTTCGATTTTCGGACCTAAAACCGCGTCCCCCTGATAAAACATGATCGCTTCACCGTCAGTATTTACCGGATCGCCATAGGCTTCATAACCAATCTCACCATTATCCAGGAGAAAGAGGCTGATATGAACGTTTGTGCCTTCATTTCCCACAACGACAGGACTCATCCAGGCAATATTTTTAAGCCTTATTCCCGGACTCGATTCATTGAGTACTCCCGATCCATAGAGGAGGGCGGCCCGTGTCATTTCAAGAAAGGCTGCTCCCGGCAGGAGCATGCGGCCATTAATAACATGATCTTTCAGGAAAAACTCATCACCACTAAAAACAGAGGTAAATCTTTGCTCCATGAGGTCGGATGTATTTTGATGGAGTAACGGATGGATATAGCCGGATAAAACAGAGCCGGCCGCGCACTTTGGATATGCTTCCGATCCGGGTATCCAATAGCGTTCCCTGGCAAAGGGATAGGTGGGTAAACTTATTCGAACCGGTTTTACATTACCATATAACATATTCCAGTCAAAAACCATCCCCTTCGCCCAGAGCTCCGCGAGTTTTGAATATTTTTTCTTTGCAATCCACGCATTAATGGTGCTTTGCATATCATCATCTGCTTTTAAAACAGCAAGAGATTCTTTATTATGCCTGACATGGCCTTGAAAAAGATCATCACTATCATGTTGACCAAGGACAAAACTTTTTAGTTTTTCCTCAAGTTCCTTAAGAGAGGTGACAATTAATGCCACACGTTCTTCCATATCTTCACGCCCTGTCTGGAGTGTATATGCTATGGAAGGGAGGTTGCTTTCGGTATAGTGGTTCTCCTCAATAGCTGCCAGCAATCTCTGCGCTTTCTCTTTCAGTCTTTCATCATTCTTTGCCGATAGAAGGATGATAGCGGGATTTTGAGCATTAATACGGATATCAGACTGTTCCAATTCTTGAGGAACATATTCTTCTATTATAATGTGGGCATTTGAACCACCGGCCCCAAAAGAAGATATTCCGGCAATTAATGGATATTCTTTACTTTCACCATCAAGATTGATGACAGGCCGTTTCCACTCTTTAAGCTCCTGCACAACAGTAAACGGTGTCTTTTTAAAATCGATCTCGGGATTCAGGGTTCCCGAATGGAGTGAAGGCGCCAGCAGGCGGTGCTTAAGCTGGAGTAATATTTTCGTAATCCCCGCAATACCTGCCGCACTTTCACAATGTCCTATGTTCGATTTTGCAGAACCGATAGCACAAAACCGGGTATCCTGTGTATATTCCCTGAATGCTTTATTTAATCCGGCGATTTCAATAGGATCACCGAGGGCCGTTCCTGTTCCATGTGCTTCAATATAGCTTATAGTTCTCGGGTTCACTTTTGCCCGTTTAAAAGCCTCTAAAATTAATTCACCCTGGGCAACAGGATTAGGAACTGTGTAGCCATTTGTTTTTCCGGCCGCGTTAATCATGCTGCCTTTAATAATTCCATAAATATGATCACGATCATCAACCGCTTTTTCTAATGGTTTTAGAACAATTGCACCCACACCCTCACTGGCAACAAATCCGTCTGCATTTTCACCAAATGATTTGCACTTATTACCGGGAGTAAGCATTGCCATTTCCGATAATTTCAAATAATGGATGGGATCAACTATTAAATTAACCCCTCCCGCAATGGCACATTCACTAATTCCGCTATAAAGACTTTCAAGAGCGAGATGAATTGCTGTTAATGAAGAAGAACAGGCTGTATCCAATGTTACACTGGGGCCCTGAAAATTGAGGAGGTAGGAAATTCTATTACTGATTGACCAATATTTTGTCACATTAGGATAGTCGGAATTCATAACACCGACAAAAACACCGATCTTTCTGCTGTTACAGAGATGAGCCGGTGTATACCCGGCATCTTCGATACTTTCATAAACGGATTCGAGAAATAATCTTTCCTGGGGATCAATCATCTGAGCTTCTTTTGGAGAAATATTAAAGAATAATGGGTCAAATTTATCAATATCCTCGATAAATCCGCCCCATTTCGTATACATTATTCCGGTTTTACCCTTTTCTTCGTCATAATATTTTCTCCAGTCCCAGCGGTCTTCGGGAATTTCAGTAATACTATTTTTTCCTTCTTTTAGATTATTCCAGAACTGGTTAAAATTCCTGGCACCCGGGTAATGTCCCGAAATACCGATAATGGCGATATCTTTGACCTGTGAAGATCCTGCCTCTAATTTCCCCATCCGCTGATCATAAAACTGCAAAAAGCGTCGTGATTGTTTAAATCTTAATCCGGAATAGGTTGTTACACGGGTGTCACTATTTTTATCTTCCTTGCGGATATCTTCCCGGGTGGGGACCTCTTCTTCCTGTATTTCATCATTTAATCCCAGAAGTTTTATCAGGGAATCTTTCTGGTTTTTCATGAAATATTTTACCAGAGCGTCTATGGTCTGATGCTCAAAAAACAAAGTACTCGTAATATCTTCCAACACTTCACTCATGGTATTGGTAAGTTTAACAATTAAAATTGAATCAATCCCATATTTTTCCAGAGGTTCCGAAGAATCTATCCTGGATGGGGAAATTTTAAGGGTTTTACCGACAATATTTTTTATATATGCGGTGCTTTTCTCCCTTAGCACTTCCTGTGGTATCCCTCCCGATTGAGATCCCGGAGCATTTTGTTTTGATATATTATTTTTCATGGTCTGTAAATTCTCCTGATTGACTAATTAAAGATTTTCCTTTTGATAATCCATTGTGAAATGCATTTATCTTACTTTTATTATCCGGTGGTACACCCGGATCATTGTTTACTTTTTGTCTGACAATCCCGTCACTTTCACCGGCAATAATCTGCTGACCCAGATTATGGGCTATAACAGCCGGGAAAACGACAGGATAAAATCCTTCACTTTCCAGTATGCTCTTCCATTTTTCAGGAAATAATCCGGGACATCCCGGTATACGAATCTCCGAATCCTCATGAAGCCACCACCCCTCCAGAAGGCCGAATGTAAGATGAACAAATAAATTATTATGGCTCATCTCATTTAATAAAATCAAACCATTCTTTTTCAGAACAGCTTTTGAATTCCGCACGGTCTGCCGAATATTCTTCGTGGCATGTAATACATTCGCGGCAATCACCATATCATATTCACCTGCTTTTATGTCCTGACCTGCAAGAGGTTTTTCCACATTAAAAAGTTCATATGTTAAATAGGGATTTTGCGATCCGTACTCTGTTTCCGCATACATTAAAAATGCCCTGGAAAGATCCGTATAGCAATATTCCTTGATTTCGATATTATTTTCCCTGAGCTTTGCAAAAACAGAAGCACTCGTTCCACCTGTACCCGCCCCGATCTCAAGTATTTTAATATCTTCCGGTTTATCCTTTTTGAGTCTTTCATTAATATAAGCAATTACCGTATCCGCGAGAACTTCATTAAAATAATCTGAAACAGGATTATTTTTGTAGACTCCCTGTACTAATTCCATCGACGATTTGGGAAATATAATATCGGTGGCCAGAACTTTCTTTGTAAGAATTTCAGGTAATGCATGCATAGTAGCATCTAATAAAAGCACCCTGGCCCTCATATTCGGATCTTCCAGCCAGGTACCCTTTTTTTGATCCCATTCTCTCCGGATATTCTCCGGTTCCGGGGGAGCAGTATCGATAATATGACAGGATTTACCATCGAATTGAAGATAATTTTTCCGGGCCAGAATCGCAAGGCTTTCTTCAAGCCAGCGATCGTACAAATTATAGAGTTGAACTTTTTTCCGCAGTTCATCAATAGTCGAAACTTTATCTTTAAATATTCCCAGGGAATGGAGCTGAGACCATAATAATTTACATAACAGCTCATCCATCTCATCGGACAGGGGCTCCAGTTCTGATTTTATCCGCTTCATCTCTTTTTCCCGGGGGTTTATATGCTCACCGGCGCTGATCAAACAGGAAGATATCTTTTCCGGATAATTGATAATGAATTCTCCCGGATTCATTCCCTCAACTTCCACTGTCTTATTCGTTTTCATTAATCCGATTTGGTTCATCTCCCCGGCGAGTAAGGTTTCCAATGCTTCCATCGCTTCCGGGGATTCGATGAGATCAATGCCTATTTGTGACAATATTTGAACCCTCTCGGAAGCTTTTGCTTCATCGGTGCTCCAGTATCCCCAGTTCATAACCTTCACTTTGCATGGCAGTTCCAGGGAAAGCTGATGGGCAAAAGCGTCTTTAAAAGTACATCCCGCCGCATAGTAGCTTTGCCTGGGATTTTTAATAAATGAAACTATTGAAGAAAAAAACAAGATGAAATCCAAAGGCTCCTTACAAAATACCTGGGTCATACGCACACTCACGTCTATTTTGACCGAGAGTCCGGCTTTAAATCTTTTTTCATCCAAATCCGAAAGACTCTGTTCGACAAGATCCAGGGCAGAATGAATCACCCCATGAATCTGCGGATGATACTGTTTTATCTCAGCATAAGCTTGATTCAATGATTTCAGATCCGTTGCGTCCGCGCGTATATATAATGGGGGTGGTCCGAAAGCTGCCAGGGAATCAATTACAGCCTGAATAGCCGCGTCTTTTTCCCGCCTGCCGATCCATATAATATGTGCATGATAAGTTTTAATCATATATTCAGTCCATGCCTGTCCGACGCTGCCGGCACCTCCGATAACAACATACACACCATCTGTTCGATACATTGTCTTTTCCGTGGGCAGCTTATGTATTGGAACAAGCTGTTGTCTATACCATTCTTTGTCCCGGTACACCCAGCTGCGCCCCCTGGAATCGAAAGGAAGAGTAAAAAGAGTATTCACAGGCCAATCATACGTATAAACACCTTCACCCTGTGACAATTGTTGATTTTTATCCTCCCCTTCCAGATCAATAAGCCGGATTTTCCAGTTTGGATACTCCTTTGCCATGGTACCGATTAATCCATGAATACTTGCATGGGCCGGGTTTATTGAATCCTTGACTTCAACCGGCAGTGCTTGTGTTGTTATAACAGTCCAGCCCAGTGCTTTTGTATTATATCCCAGGCTCAGCATTGATTTAATTACCTTAAAACCCTGGAGAACGCCATTATTTTGCTCTTTAATGAGCGAGTCACCTGTCAAAGATTTTAACGGAGAGGAAGGTGCGATCCATACAAGATGATCTATGACCTTATATTTTTTCAACTTCTCCGATATTTTGTTTATACTATCTCTTGATCCGATTTTTATTACATTCGCTTCCGGATATTGGTGTAAAATGGCACTGATATTTTCTTTTGTTCCTCCCATTATCACAATCGTTTCTTTTTGTGAGGGGAAGTACTCTGCCTTTTCCGGCTTTACCGGATCCCACACAGGTGAAAGCACAACACTCCCTACAACAGGCGGGGATATATGTCCTGAAGAAACCGATTCCTGTTTTTCTTTATTCGAAATCTCACCCTCGAGTGTTCTTGTGGAGAATCCTCTCATACGGACAGAGATGTTTCCTTTATCATCACATAAATCGATATCAACTTTATTTACGTTATCCCCTTTTTTACCTGTATCACTGTATCTGATAAAAGCCCACATTGAATCTGTACAGTTATTAAATAGTTCAAGTTCATCCAGGGCAAAGGGTAGTATCGGTTTATGAGATGTCATTTTTTTCCCGGGTGCCGTATCATCGGATAAAGCCATTAATCCCGCCAGGGCATGCAACGCAGAATCCATAAGACTCGGATGCATGATGTATTGATCCTGGGTATCTACAACAGAGGACGGCAGTGATATCTTTGCCAATGCTTTATTATCTCCCTCATAAAAAGATTCAATCCCTTTAAATCCCGGCCCATATTCGATTCCAAATCTTTTAAAATCTTCATAATACGTGCTTATATCGATACTCTCACCGCTGCATTCGGACTGCAAGGTCTTTAAATCCAGAACCGGGGCTTCCTTTGTAAAGCTTATATAAGCGACGCCCTGATTATAAATAATAGATTCCCCATTATTTTCATCCGGATCAGAATAAACTTCGTATGCAATCTCTCCATTTTCGGAAGGGTTAAGACCAATGTGAACTTCAATCCCCTCTGCACCAACGGCAAGGGGTCGAATCCACACGATATTTTTAAGCCTGAATCCCAGGTAACCTTCTTTTAAAGCACCTGACGCATACTCCACTGCCACACGTACCATTTCAAGATAAGCAACTCCGGGCAGCACTTTGCTTCCGTTAACTATATGATCATTCAGGAAAAATTCATGCCCTGTAAAGGAGGATGTAAACCTTTGTTCAAAAAAATCAGAAGTATTATGATGAAGCAAGGGATGAATAAATCCCGTGAGAGACCGGTCTTTTATACTTTTCTCTTTAGCCTCCGTCTCCGGTATCCAGTAATGTTCTTTTGCAAAGGGATAGGTCGGTAAGCTGATACGGCGGGGTTTTACGTTATCATAAAGTTTGTTCCAATCAACATCAAGACCTTGAACCCAGACCCCCGCAAGTTTTGTCAGTTTCCTTTTCGCAATCCAGGCATCAATTGTTTTATCCATATCATCATCTGAATCAAAAACAGCCAGGGTGTCTTCATTATGTTTTACATGACCGCGATATAGTTTTTCAATATCTACATGTCCCTCCACAAAATTATTCAATTTACCCTTTAGTTCCTCTATTGAACTGACAATCAGGGCCATACGTTCTTCATTCGCTTCCCTGCCCGTCTGAAGAGTATAAACAAGATCAGCCAGACTGCTCCCGGATAATTGTTTTTCATTTATAAAAGCGAGCAATCGCTTCGCATACTCCTTAAGCCGTTCACCATCCTTTGCAGATAACAGAACAACCGCGGGATATTGAGGAGTAAACACTATCTCAGGCGTTTCATTTTCCAGGGGTATGTACTCCTCTATAATAATATGGGCGTTTGCTCCGCCGGCCCCAAAGGAGGAAATCCCGGCTCTCCGGGGGAATTCTTTTTTTTCTCCATCAACCTCTATTACCGGCCGCTTCCACTCTGTCAGGTCCTGCTGAACGATAAAGGGCGTATTTTCAAAATCAATATTCGGATTTAAAGTTTCCGAATGGAGAGAAGGTACTATCTGACCATGTTTAAGCTGGAGGAGTATTTTTGTTATTCCGGCTATTCCCGCCGCACTCTCCAGGTGACCAATATTTGATTTCACCGAACCGATCCGGCAAAACTTTTTATCCGTTGTATATTTCTTAAAAACATCGGTTAATCCTTTTATTTCAATGGGATCACCTAACGAAGTTCCTGTTCCGTGTGTCTCGATATAAGAGATTGTCCTCGGATCCACTCCCGAAGCTTCTATAGCTCCATGAATTACTTCTCCCTGGGCTTTCGGGCTTGGTACGGTAAATCCGCTTGTTTTCCCCCCCGCATTAATCATACTCCCTTTAATTATTCCATAGATATGATCTCCATCATTAATCGCTTTTTCAAGGGGTTTTAAAAGGAGGGCGCCGACTCCTTCTCCGGGTACATATCCGTCTGCGCCTATACCGAAACTCTCACACCTTCCTTTACTGGAAATAAATCCTCCATTCGAAAGAAATAAATACTTATTCGGGTGAATGCAAATATTAACTCCCCCAGCTAATGCAACCTCGCTTTCTTTATTTATTATACTTTGACATGCAAGATGGATTGCGCTTAATGAAGAAGAACATGCCGTATTGAGCACCATACTCGGACCATGTAAATTAAAAATATATGAAACACGATTGGCGATTGAAGATGCATTATCGCTTAAGGCGACCATTCTTCCCTGTAATTGTTCCGTGACTCCATGTAACTGGTAATCATCCCACATCACACCCACATAAACACCGACCTTATTTCCGGAACCGGAATTAGAATTGTTACCGACATTATTCCTTGTATATCCCGCGTCTTCCAGAACATTAAAGCAGCATTCCAAAAACAAACGTTCCTGGGGATCCATAATTTCCGCATCAGTCGGGGAAATATTAAAAAACAGCGGATCAAATTCATCTACTCCGTCTATAAAACCGCCCCATTTACAATAAATTGTCCCTGATTTAGTTCGATCCTCATTAAAATATTTTTTCCATGACCATCTCTTTTCGGGAATTTCAGTTATACTGTCCCTGGCATTCTTTAAGTTATTATAAAATTCATCGATGTTTCCGGCCCCCGGATATCTCCCGGACAAACCAATAATCGCGATATCCCGTGACTCTTTTGCAGTTGAAGGACTCTTTGGCATATTATTAAGCAAAGATAGTTCCGTATGTCTGATAAATTTAATTGATGCATTTATAATCTCGGCGATAATTTCTCCGGACTCAGAAACAATAATAGCATCAAAGGAAGTATAATATTTGTTTTCCGTACGAATATTTTTTACGATATATACTTTCTCTGGCGCTCCCCTGTATACTATTAGATTTTCTATTGTTATAGGTAAAATAGTATTTTCATAATCTTCATTAGTCGTATTATAATTGGATAAAATAAAACATGAAAAAAGAAGCACCGGGTCAAAGACGAAAGAGGAAGTATGTTCTTTACCCGGTCTCTCCGTTAAATTCACCTTGCAAATCTGGGTTAAGCTGTTGTATTCATACAATTCCTCGATAATCCGGAGTTCAGGTCCGAGGCTATAATCTTTTATCGTATGATAACAGTTTTCAATATAATCTCCATCCAGTTGATGAGATTTATTAATGATAGCATGTATATCGATATATTCATTTGAATCGAGGATGGTTTCAATGGAGTCTCCCGTGCAGCTTGTGATTCCGTGAGAAATATCATTCAGACCGACTCTTGTTTCAAAAGCGTTATTCCCGGGTACTCCGTTATAAGTGACCTGAACCTTTATTTTATCTGTTTTATTCAATGTAACAGGTCCGCTTGAAAAACGAATATTTTTCAGCTTCAGGGGATATGATGCGGGATTATTATTGATATAGCTGTCTATTACTATGCACGGATAGGAAAAGGACATTAGAGCAGGTTTTTTATCAACCAGATAATCCGATATAAAATCCTCTCTCCCGGAAAAATCATATAACAGGGATTTTACGGATACATTCCGGGTGACCGGGGAAAAAGCTTTTTCCTTTACTTTACTATTGTCGTGATCTGTCTGCACGGCATTTTCAGGCACCCTGCCCTTTAAATAGGCAATGAGCTCATTCATGTTATGATATTCAAACAATAAACTGGTATTCAAAGATAAATTAAAAGTAGTCTCAATCTCCTTCACTATTTTTAAGAGCATGGACGACTCAAGCCCCAATTCAAAAAAACTGGTCTTTGAATCGATTTGACTGACACTTTTGTCTAAAAAATGAGAAAATATTTTTTTTAATTGGAATTCCATGTTATTTATTATGGAATTCTCACCGGGTTTTATTTGATTTTTTATAGCGGGTTTTTCTTTCGAATCCGTATTTACGGGAGCCGGAATATGATGTGCTGTTTTATTTATAAATGTCATTACATTTTGACTCCGTACCGCCTTTGCAGTAATGCCTTGCAACATTGCAAATTGAGTACCCGTGGCATCAAAAAAATCCAGTTGAAAAACAATAATATCATTAACAATACGAATTGAAGATTTCCTGACTAATGTATAACAGTGAGTCGGAAAGGGTTTATTGCTGTAGAAGGATTCAAAAGAGAGGGGAATTAATAATTCTCCTTTTTTAGTCATTGCCTGATCATCGGCAATTAAGTATACAAAAGCCAGGGCAGAACCATCGATTAATGTGGGATGAAACATCATCTTTTCAGAAATTTTCAGGTAAGCATTATTAACCGAAATATCTATCAGGAAATCATCATTATGACGGTAAATACTTCCTTCCGCTTTTATTATTTCTTCATGTATAAGATCCCTCTGCCTGGCTTTACTATACGTGTTTTCAAGATCGGTTTTACGAGTACTCTTCTTTATAGCAGAATTAATATCCAGGTTATTTTCG
>JAFGRV010000217.1 GCA_016934975.1 Spirochaetales bacterium
AGAAATCAATGGATTTCAGAACTGGTGGATTTTTACACTCGCCTCAATTATCAACTTTATTTAAGGAGAATGAGAAGACGTGAAGATTATTGTATGTATAAAACAAGTTCCGGATACGACAGATGTAAAAATTAACCCGGAAACAAATACCCTGATCCGTGAAGGTGTTGAATCAATTATTAATCCCTTTGATATGTATGCTCTTGAGGAGGGGATCAGGATAAAAGAAAATAAAGGTGGAGAAGTGATTGCTCTGTCAATGGGGCCGCCCCAGGTAGAACAATCTCTCAGGGAAGCACTCAGTCTTGGTGTCGATAATGTTTACCTTCTCTCTGACCGAGCGTTTGCCGGCGCCGATACACTTGCCACTGCATATACTTTGGCAGCAGGTATTAATGGATTGGGCGGCGCCGATATCATTCTGATGGGCAAACAGGCGATAGACGGAGATACGGGACAGGTCGGACCGGGAGTCGCGGAAAATCTGGGTCTTCCCCATGTCACTGATGTCCGGAAAATCGAATCTATCGATGAGCAAGGATATATTATCGTCGAAAGACTTTTGGAAGACGGATATGTCCGGCTCAAACTAAAACTTCCTGTTATTCTCACTGTTGTAAAAGAAATAAACGAACCGCGGCTTCCTTCTTTAAAGGGCAAAATGAAAGCACGGAAAGCAGAAGTGAATATGTGGACTAAAAATGATCTTGATGTAGACGGAGACCGCCTCGGACTTACAGGCTCACCGACGCAGGTTATTAAGATTTTTACTCCACCGAAACCCTCCGGAGGCAAGGTGTTGAGAGGAGAAGCCAATGAAGTCGTCAGGGGGCTTCTGGGAGAACTGAAACAGGCGGGAATTCCGATCGGAACAAAGGAGAGTGACTAGATGGATAGTGGAATTAAAGTAATAGTAGAAAAATGTATCGGTTGCGGACTCTGTATTAAAGCGTGTCCCTATGCAGCTATCCAGCTTGTAGAAAAAAAGGCGGTAATAAATGAAAAGTGTACTCTCTGCGGTGCCTGTATCGATGCATGCAAGAAGTATAAGGCAATTGTTATCACACGAAGGACCTTTAAGGGGCAGAAAATTGAAAGTTATAAAGGCATCTGTGTTTATGCGGAACATCGGCACGGTAAACTCTCTTCGGTCGTACCTGAAATCATAGGGGTTGCACGTAAATTGAAGAACGATCTGGACGTACCGGTGAGTGCGATTCTCCTTGGACATAACATAAAACCCCTGGCGGATGAGCTTATTTCCTTTGGGGTCGATAAAGTCTATTATATTGATAATGAAGCTATCGGTGATTTTGCGGAAGATGTTCAGGCAAAATGTGTCGCGGATATTCTTATTGAAATCAAGCCGGAAATATTTTTAGGAGGAGGAACAGTAATCGGCCGTTCTCTGCTTCCGACGGTCGCGGCACAATTACTCACCGGACTCACCGCGGATTGCACGGAACTCTCCATGGATACCTCGGAAAGGCTGCTTAAACAGACACGCCCTGCTTTCGGTGGAAATATAATGGCGACCATACTTTGTAAGAACCACCGTCCCCAGATGGCAACGGTGAGACATAAAGTTATGAAGGCCGCGGAAAAGATTCCCGGTTATGAAGGTACTGCGATCGAAATGTCACATATTACTATCCCTCAGTCGCAGATAGAGGTATTGGAGTTTGTCGAAGAACAGACAGATACTGTTAATCTTGCGGAAGCGGATATAATCGTGACAGGCGGGCGAGGGATAAGAGATGCGAAGAATTTTAAGCTTATTAATGATCTTGCCAAAGCACTTGGCGGCGCTGTCGGTGCATCCCGCGCAGCAGTAGATGCAGACTGGATCGCATATTCTCATCAGGTAGGCCAGACAGGGAAAACCGTGAACCCGAAAATTTATATTGCATGCGGAGTGTCAGGTGCGATACAGCATCTTGCCGGAATGAAATCTTCGGATATAATTGTCGCAATAAATTCCGATCCTAATGCACCCATATTCGATGTTGCTCATTATGGTATTGTCGGGGATCTCTTCGAAATTATTCCTGAAATGATAAAACAGATCACCAGTAAATGATAACTAAGAAAAGTATTAAAAGCGTGTTTTCAATTGGTTTTTTATAAGGTTCCTTGACTCACAATTCGATCTATCCTGCATCATACCTTCACGTACTTGTCTTAGCTGCCACACTGTATATCGCATCACGACTATTTTTGTTTATCTTTTGCATACAAAGATTTTTGATTCCGAAGACTTCCGGACACAATAGCATTTTTATCAAAAGGCCTTTGAGTACAAAGGCCTTTGTACTCAAAGGAGGTTGCATGACAACCTCCTTTACAGTATAATATCATACTGTAAAAGTATTTTCGATAGTGTTGAAATCCGATAGTATATAAAAGACGTATAAAAGGAAAAATATTGAAAGAGAAATATAAATTAACGTACCCCGATATAAAAGTCGAAATTTCCGAAGATGATATATCTAAATACTGTGAAGAAGAAAAAGAGTATGAAATAATCGGTCAGCCGAGAGCATTAAAAGCATTGATGATGGGAATTGAGATTCCTTCAAAGGGTTACAATATCTTTGTAACAGGATTATCCGGAACCGGAAAACGAACGGCAATCAGCAAGATATTAAAAAACATTAAACGAAAGAATTCCAATCTATCAGATATAACTGTTGTTTATAATTTTAAACGACCGGAAAAACCGAGGATTCTTTTTTTCCCCCAGGGAAAAGGAAAAGAATTTAAGTCTGATATTCATTCTCTTATTGAAAACCTTAAATCTCTTATAAAATTACGGCTGGAGAGCAAGCATTTTCAGAAGGAGAAAGATAAACTTGTTAAAAATTTGGAACAACATGAAAACCGTTCGTTGTCTGAATTTGAATCAATCCTGTCCCGGGATAATTTTCAGATTGTCCAATTGGGAGATGGGGATGATCAGGTAACGGACATTGTCCCTCTCTACAAAGGAAAATCTGTCGATTTTGATGAACTTCAGGGCCTGGTTCAATCCGGGGAAATAGCAGAATCCTACTGGAACAAAATGCGTGAAAAGTATTTTAAGTACATGGATGACATGAAAAAAATATTCAAAGATTTGCGGGCGGCCCGGAACGAAGTAGATGATAAACTTAAGGAATTGGGTATAAAAGAAATAAAGCCCCTGGTTGAAACGGAAATCGAACGTCTTAAAGCCAAGTATAAAAGTGAAGAAAGCAAGGACTATCTTATTGAACTTTGTGCCGATATAATCAAAAATATTTATCTGTTTACATCAAGTTCGGCGAAGAAACATAAAAATGGGGGATTTTCTCTCATACGCTATGGTGTAAATATTCTTGTTGATAACTCGGATATTAAGAATGTTCCTGTTATTTTTGAACTCCACCCGACATATGCGAATCTTTTTGGTACCGTTGAATCGAAAGTAGAAATCGGCGGCGAAGTCCGGACGAATTTTATGATGGTCCGGGCAGGTTCTCTTATACATGCAAACGGGGGATTCCTTATACTGAACGCAGAAGATATTCTCCGGGAGGATTTTTCCTGGCAGAGCCTTAAGAATGCCCTTATGAGCGGAAAGGTGGAGATACAACAAATTGAGAGTACGTCACTCATTCCCGGTTCAAAAATCAAGCCGGAAGCATTGCCCATAAATGTGAAAGTGATCATTATCGGAAATCCGAACCTTTATGAGATACTTTACTCGATGGATGAGGATTTTCAGAAGCTTTTTAAAATATCCGCGGAGTTTGATTCGGTCATCAAGCGTTCAAAGGAGAATACACAGCGATATGTCACCTTTATTAAGCATATTGTTAAGGATCATGATTTAAAGGAAATAGTAGTAAGCGGTATTTGTAAAGTGATTGAGCATGGCATAAGGATTGCCGAACGAAAAGATTTATTTACCACACGGTTTTCTCAGATCGCGGATATTATTAAGGAGGCGGATTACTGGGCCGGGAAAATGAAGAAGAAAAAGATTGATGGGGATGCAGTGAGCAGGGCAATAAAAGAGAGGAATTATCTTCTTAATTTACCGGAAGAAAAGATACTTGAACTTATTGTTTCCGGCGATATCCTTATTTCGGTAAAAGGAAGCGCCGTAGGAAGAATAAATGGACTTGCTATTTATGACAGGGGGTATTATGCCTTCGGACGACCATCGCTCATTACTGCCCGGATTGCTCCCGGAGATATAGGTATTATCAATATTGAAAGAGAGTCGGGGCTTTCCGGAGAATTTCATGATAAAGGCATCCTGATTTTAGAAGGGCTCTTACGAAGCCGATATGCCCATGATTTCCCCTTATCAATAACAGCAAGTATTTGTTTTGAACAATCCTATTCTCATATCGATGGGGATTCTGCCTCTTCCGCCGAAGTATTTGCATTGCTTTCTGCAATAGCAGAAGTTCCTTTGCGTCAGGATATTGCGGTAACCGGATCGGTAAATCAAATGGGAGAGATTCAACCGATTGGCGGAGTGTCGGAAAAAGTCGAAGGGTTTTTTAAGGTATGTAAGCAGATGAAACTGTCGAAGACCCAGGGAGTGATCATTCCTGCGCAGAATGTTAAGAACCTTATACTATCACATGAAGTTGAAAATGCGATTAAAAAAAATGAGTTCTCTATATATGCAATATCCACTATCGATGAAGGTATTGAAATATTATCAGGTATGAGTGCCGGTGTATGCGATAAAAAAGGTGAATATCCCGAAGGTTCACTCAACCGGCTTGTTAAGAGACGATTGAAACATCTGGCTAACAAAGTAAAAGAATTTGGCAAGTGAAAATACAGCACGAAAACACAGGAGAAGAAATACTCCCCATTGTTGATACTTCAGGAAATCCCATCGGGTCCGCCACGAGAAAAAAATGTCATTCCGATCCATCACTTCTCCATCCTGTTGTTCATCTTCATGTGTTCGATCCGGAAGGAAGACTCTATATGCAGCAGCGTTCAATGACGAAAGACCTCTATCCCGGATTCTGGGATACTGCGGTAGGTGGCCATATCAGTATGGGCGAAAGTATTACAGAGGCACTTGTAAGAGAAGCAGAAGAGGAGTTGGGTATAAAAGTAAAAGAACCCCGATTCCTTTTTAACTATATATGGAAAAATGAGAATGAAACGGAGTATGTTCACACTTTCCTCATGCAATATGCAGGAATCATAACAGTGAATCCCGAAGAAATAATGGCCGGGAATTTTTTTACATCTTCAGAAATAGGGAAAATGGTGAGTAACAGTATAACAACCCCTAATTTTACATATGAATTTAACCTGCTTAAGAAGAAAGGATATATATAACAATTTTTTCTTCTTTCATCGGTTCACCTCCAGGTACTAAAATAATTAAGTAATTTACTTGACTCTTTTATTTATCAATAGGATATTATAAACTAATGACAAAGAGCAAACTCACATGGTTTTGGAAGAATTATTCTATAAAGATGATACGCTTGGATCAATTTGCTCTTGCAAGTATGGGTCTTATTCAATCCCAGACAATACTTAAAATTGAAAACTATATGATCGTATGTGCTCCCTACCAACTATCCATGCGGAAAGCAGTTTTATTTGTTGTCCTTAATAAAGAGGAAATTCCGTTTTTTACCAGGTATATAGGAAAACTCGCCGCTCTTAAATTAACCTTTCAAAAATCTCTAAAAGGAATCCCTTTGAAATTTTTTGTCTGGGTAACGATTAAGCAGATTGCACCGATTAAGGGCAAAGAGAATATGTGTCTCATAGAAGTGGATTATAAAAATTGTCCGGAATCGCTCATTGCCGTCATCGGAGAGCATATAACAACATTACAAACACTGGACAAATTTTACCGGCTTTATAAAGATAAATTAATCCCTATCGACCACAATACCAGTCAGATCCTCAAATATAATAATTATCTTGAATGTTTTATCGGAAACCGCAAAATAGAGGCAAAACTCCTTTCAATAGCCGTTAATCTTTTGCATATTCTCCTTCCGGGCTCTGATCCGCAGATAAAAGAAGGCTTTGAGTTCAAATTAAAACTCTATTTCAAGCCCTACCGTTTTTTTGTAAAAGGTAAAATTGATAAAATTGATAAAACTATGAATGGATATCTAAAACTCATCATCTCGATTCAATATGTTCCTGAAATAACGGATATAATAAATTCTTATTTTTCCCGTTCACAGACCACGCCGGAATAAACCTGGATTTCTCATTTTAAATAATTTATACTTACCTGAGTGACCCGAAGCTCATAAGAACGTTCTTTCTTTCGTTGCTACGACCTCCGTCCCCGGATTGTTTACTTCCGCAGCTTTAGGGGGGAGCCGGTATACATGGTTCCGGAAAGAGATCCTCATACCCCATGAGTGGATAAATCAGAGAATATTCATATATCTTGGGGGAGCCCGTTATGAACCCCACGTATTCATCAATAATAAGTTCATAGCAAAGCAGTCTGATGGATGGATCCCCTTTGAGGCGGATCTTGATCCGGGAGGTGTGGCGGATGTGATCGGATTGCACTATCCCCATGAAATGCCGGAGAACGCCGATTATCCGAATACCGCGCATTGGCTTGACGATTCTGTTGTCACGGGAACCGGGGGCGGGCTTATGGGGAGCAGGGGGAAATTGCTTTGTCGGATCATACGGGGAACATGTTTACGTTTTATTCGGCGGGAGAAATCAAGGCGGAATTTAACTGTATGAAAAAAGGAGATTATAATGTTTTCGTCCGTGGAAGTTCGACTGAGGTTGATGGGGTTTATTCCAAAGTGATAGTCACAATCGATACGATAAAAATGGATGAGATAGAAATTGCGTCTTCGGTACCGGATGTTTTCCTTGTTGGAACCTGCTTTCTGGATCAAGGTACCCATGTTGTGACTCTTTCCTATACAAATGATCTGTATAAAAAAGGCCAGGACCGGAATCTTTTTTTTCAAGCCATTGGTTTTGAACTCAAGAATGATATACTGAAAGAAACACGATGAAAATCACCATTCCTGTTACTTCGACGTAAGAATAAACCATGGGATCTGTTCTGTGATAATCGAATCAGATCAATGCCGTACTGAAATACCGCTCCGCCCTATCGGGAAGTATCGTTACGACATTTTTTCCGGGACCTAATCGTTTTGAGAGTTGCAGTGCAGACCAGACATTTGCCCCTGCTGATGTACCGACGAGTGCCCCTTCGAGCTTTGCCAGTTCTCTGGCTGTGTTTATTGCATCATCATCGGTTACCTCGATAACTTCATCGACGAGTGATGTATCAAGTACATCCGGTACAAATCCGTCACCGATTCCCTGTATCTGGTGCAATCCCGGTTCATGGCCCAAAAGTGCGGCGGCATTTGCCGGTTCTACAGCCGCGATATGGATAGATGGATTTTTTTCTTTTAGGAATTTACCGACACCCCCTAAAGTGCCCCCGCTGCCAATTCCGGCGACAAAGGCACCCACATCACCTTCCATCTGACGCCATATTTCTTTCGCGGTTGAAAGGTAGTGAATCTCCGGATTATGTTTATTGCGGAATTGGTCAACAAGAAACGTATCCGGATTTTCTGCTATAAATTCATTTACTCTTTTAATTGATCCGGAAATACTGTCTTTTGGGGGGGTGAGGATAAGTTCTCCGCCGAAGGCTTTGATAATTTTTTTTCGTTCCTCACTCATATCTTCGGGCATAACGATGACAACACGGTATCCTTTGTGTACTCCCACAAAAGTTACCCCGATCCCCGTATTCCCGGAGGTCGCCTCGATTATTGTCATTCCTTTTTTTAATGTACCTGCTTTTTCCGCCTGCTCAATCAAGTAAAGGGCGATGCGGTCCTTAATACTCCCGCCGGGATTCAGGAATTCCGCTTTTGCGTAAATCGGGACTTCCGAAAGACGTGCGAGTTTCAAAAGAGGTGTATTCCCGATTGTATTAAGAATATTTGTAAAAAATTCCACTATTAATCCTTTTTAAAGCTGAAGAAATAGATGCTGAAGTCGCCCTTTGAAGGTTCGCTTGTAGAGAGAATATATCCGGCCAGGGTATACACTCCGGGTGATTTTTCAACCACACAATTACCATAGGCAATATCTTTCCCTCCGAATGTCTCTTCCCACTTAAATTCTCCCTCGGGACTGAATTTAATCACAAAGGCATTATCATTCCCGGATTCCGTATTTTTTGTTGCTCCGGAGACGATAATACTTTTATCCATTCCTTCTATTACATATTGAGCACCGCTATGATCTTTTCCGCCGATTTGTTTTTGCCAGATAATATCACCCGATTCGTTAATTTTTACGACATAAATATCTACTTTGCTTCCTTCTTCGGGTTGGGTCATTCCCGCAAAAACATAGCCGCCCCCGGTGACCGGTGTAATACAATTTGCCAATTCGAAGTAAGCACCACCAATAAATTTTTCCCATTCTCTGTTTCCCTGGTCGTCGAGTTTTAAAATATAGCAGTCGGTATTCTCACCACCGGATCCGCAGACAATAAAACCCCCGTCGGTGGTTCTTTCGGCATGGGCTGCCGTATCTTTTTCTTTTCCCCCGTAGGTTTTTTCCCACAGAAGAGTGCCCTTATCATTCAATTTGAGTAAATAAACATCACCGCTTCCCGCACCTTTGGAATAGGTCATCCCGGCTAAGAAAAATCCATTGTCTTCTGTCTGGAGAATACGGTTTGCTTCATCTTCTTCCGGACCGCCGAAATATGTCTGCCATTCTTCTTCGCCGTTTTCATCAACCTTAATAACATACACATCCCTTTTCCCGGCGCCATAGGAATCGGTTCTTCCGGCAGCCGCGTAGCCGCCATCTGTTGTTTGAACGACAGAATAGACCCGGTCGTTCTCGGGTCCTCCATAGACCTTGCTCCATTCAAGTTTGCCCTCGGCAGAGCATTTTACAAGACAGGCATCACCTTTTCCTTTTCCCCGGGAGTGAGTGTACCCCGCGATCATGTATCCGCCGTCCCGTGTTATAATGATATCTACCGAACTATCAATATCAGCACCACCGATCCTGGTCTCGAATATGACCCCTTCTTTTTTCGGAAACATATCGGTCTGATCTAACGGGGGCTCCGGTTTTTCCGGGCATCCTGTAAGGACAAGTGATAGTGTAAAAAGTGAAATTATTATTATGTAGTTTAGAGTTTTCATGGGGATAGATTACACCATAAACTGAAAAAAGTCAATTACCGAGGTTTTCGGAGGGGGATTTAAAGGTGAATTTATTGAAATGATCTGCTCTTGCCGCCCAATAAATATTCCAGGCAGTACGTTTATCACTTTCCATTTACTATCAAAAGGAAGCCACCGCCGTTCACGGAACGGACTTTGCAGGTGGTCTTTTACTTATATCAAGGTGCTGAGGATGAGACTTCCCGAGAATATGTGCATGAGAGAAGATATGACGATACCTGACAATAATAGTATAGTTAACACTTGTAAAGATTGACAACTCACGATCCTGTTTGGTAATTGAACCCGGGTTTAATGGATTATACTCATTCTGTGGAGTATGTACTATTCTCTATGAAATAAAATAATATTAGTTGTCTTGACAGTTTTTAATTATTCTTTTATTGTCATAAAATGTAGTATTATAAAGTTAGTTTCGGGTTGGGGGAAAATTTTAGTCTTAAAACAATATTTATGGAGAACTCTTATGATTAAAAAATGTAAATAAGATGAATCAAATAGATGTTGAAAACTATATTATAAATGCTCTACAACCGGGAGATATCCTGCTGGTTATCCCCCCCCTTTGCCACAACAAGAACACCAATTCTTGGACCTTTACTTCTTCAAACAATCGGAGAATCCCTGGGATTTAAAACCTCCATACTTCACCTGAATCTCCTTCTTGCATCTCTCATCGGAGTTACTGCCTATGAGGGCATCTGTTATAATCAACCCTTTCGAATGCTCGGTGAGCGGCTTTTTGCCCGGAGTGCTCATGATTTTCCTCCCCTGGGTAAAAACACGGAACTCTGCGACGATCCAGGGGCTTCCGTTTTCGGTAAAGAAAGACAATATGATCTATCACAATTCGAGTATAAATATTATAAAACAGACAATTTTAATCTCACAACATACCTGGAGATAGAAAAGATCTGTTTTTCTCTTATTAATTGCACAGCTGTAATCATAGCTTCTATGGATTATCAAATAATCGGCTGTTCCAGCAGCTGGGAACAAAATAATGCAAGTGCCTCATTTTTAAAAAAGATAAAAAAAGCAGCGCCTCATGTCCTTACCATAATGGGAGGTTCCAACTGTGAAGGTGAAATGAATGTGTTGACAGCCCATAACGGTAAAGAAGGGTTACAGGTGTTAGGCCAAAAAATCCCGGTAAATCTGATTATCACCGATGTGATGATGCCTGTCATGGATGGGTATGATTTTGTTGCATCGGTAAAAAAAGAAAGAGCCTATAACAACATACCTATTCTGTTCCTCACTGCCCGGAGCGGGATCGATGAAAGTATACGAGGTCTTTCCTCCGGGGCCGTGGACTATGTGACCAAGCCATTCTCGGTTAAGGAATTAAAAGCAAAAGTAGACAATCTGACACGGATAAAGGCGAGTCAGAAAGAGGACATCCTCAATCGTGTCATCGATTCTTTGAATGAAAAAACCTCCCTCCCGGGAGAGAAACCGGATTACAATAAGATATGCAGAGATTATAATTTATCCGAAAGGCAGCAGGAGATTTTTTTCATGATTATCGAAGGTTTGACTAATAAAGAGATTACCTCCCAATTTGATATCGCCGAATCGACGATCAGGCGGCATATTTCGGATATTTATAAGAAGTTTGATTGTACGACGCGGATGGAATTGATTAATGAGTTGAAGAAGTTGATGGGGTAGGGGTGGGGATGTTGTGCCGGACATGGCTTTATCTTAAGATTTCATATTGATTTATAGAACAGAAAATAATCCACGAAAAACACGAAAGGCACGAAAAAGCAGGAATGGAAATTATTTATAAATGGTAGAGCTATATACTTCAGGGGGCGGTATTCGAAGTGTACGTGGTATTTGCTTTTATTACGCTCCATAATTTTTATAAATCCCGGATTTGACTTGTTCTTTTCAGGAATTGATCTTAATTCTAAAATGTAGTATCCTATTTGTATGAATAAATTAAAGATTTATTTTGATACATCCGTAATAAATTTTCTTTTTGCAGACGATGCTCCGGAGAAACGGGATATTACAATAGAATATTTCGAGAGTTATGTAAAAAAGAATCTAAATGAACATTATATTTCAAAAATAGTTGTAGATGAGATACAAAGAACAACGAATGAAAACCAGCGGAATCAATTGTTAAACGTGATTAAAAGATTTAACCTTCTTTTTTTACCTCTGGACCCGGAAGAGCCTATTAATGAATTGGCAACTAAATATATAAAAAAAGGTATTATTCCCGAAAAAAAACTTGATGATGCTTTACATGTCGCCATCTCCACTATTCATAATATTGATATTTTATTGAGCTGGAATTATAAGCATTTAGCAAATGTGAATAAAGAAAGACAAATACTTATAACAAATTTGGAAAATGGATATTTAAAAACTCCGAGACTTACAAATCCGATGGAGGTGTTCAATGATTGACGATCCTAAATCTTTAAAAGAAGTATGGGAATGGAAAAAAAATGCCTATGAGGAGTTGAAGGATTGTACTTCGATTGAAGAAAAGATTAAAAAACGAATGCAAATAATAAATCAAAATATAAAGACCCCTGAAGAATTAATAAAAAAATAGAATTTTACATAGTTTTTCTGTTCCCAAACCTTTTCAGTGAAGGAACTAAAAGCAAAAGTACACGACCTGACCAGGATAAAGGAGAAAAAGAAAGAGGGCCTCCTCTATCTTTTTATTGATTTTTTGAATGAAAAGACTTCACCCCCGTTGGAAAGACCGGATTACAATAAGCTTAGGTAGAGATTATAATTTATCCGAAAGGCAGCAGGTTTTCGATGTCGTCGAATTCCGATTATTGAATTAAAAGGTGTAGTTTTTTTCATGATTATCGAAG
>JAFGRV010000218.1 GCA_016934975.1 Spirochaetales bacterium
CTTGCTCAATACCTTTCCCATTATCGAGGTAGGTAAATATTATTTCATCATTCTCAGATTTTATATTAATTTCAATTATTCCTCTCTCCTCATTCTCAAAAGCATGTATAAGTGAGTTTAAAATGAGATTTGTTATTATCTGAGAAAATGCTCCGGGGTAACTTATCAACATGATATCTTCGGGGCAGTCTATGATGATCGTATGATTCACTTTTTTTAGTTTTGGCCGAAGACTCAGTAAAATGTCTTGAATATAGGATTTTAGATTAAACTCCCGTTTTTCTTCGCTTGATTGATCGACTGCAATTCCCTTAAAACTCTTAATAAGTTCATGAGACCGTTTGAGATTAGCCAAAATCATAGAGCTTGCTTCATTCGCTGTGGTTAAATATTTTATAAGTTCTGATTTCTTAAGGTCGTTTGTTTCAATTTTAAGAATAAGTTCCTGTGTTTCTTTTGCAAGGTGCGAGGCTGCGGTTACTCCGATTCCGAGTGGAGTATTTATTTCGTGAGCAATACCAGCGACTAAACCACCCAGGGCTGCCATTTTCTTTGTTTCTACAAGACTTTTTTGAGTTGCCTGCAGTGTATGTAAGGTAGTTTGTAATTCTTTATTTGTTTTTGTAAGGTTAGTTGCCTGGTTCTGTATTTGTTGAATAAAAGCAGCACCTTTGAGAGCACTGTTTAATAAAAGTCTGCGCATTATCTCGGATGTAAAACTTTTTTGAGCTCCCGGTTCAAAAAGTATGATACCAAGTTCGTTCTTACCAAAAAAGATTGATTCAACGATGAGCGAATAGGCGTGCTCATTTGGTATGATGCCACTTGGAAAAAGCATTCTTGTGGGAAAAGAGATACCTTCTCTTCCTATTTTAACCCGGCCTTTCGGACTGATGGCAAAAAGAAGTTTTGAATTCGTGTATTGTAAGCTTTCTTTATCCTTTCCTTCATATAAAGATAAATAACATGATAGAATCCCCAGTTGCGGGAAGTTCATTCCCAAAACATCAAGAACATCTTCCATTGATTCCAGAGTGATGATATGTTCTCCGATATCTCTGAAAATTTGATATGCTTGCTCTTCTTTGAGTGCCTTGAGTAAATATTCCCGTTCCGAATAATCATCTATGAGAAGCCGGGCTTTATGAAGTATGTTTTCTGCTAATTCCCTTTTAGGAAGTGATAAAAAAGGCAATATAGAACCTCTTAAAACAGAAATAAATATCTGCCACATTATTTCTTTTTTTCTTGAAAATGAACTTGTTTTATAGAGTTGTATTTTTAATGCGGAAAGAAAGGGTGCATGATCATTTTTATGAAATGACGAAAATAAAGCATGTAATATTTCATCAATATCTTCTATTTGTATATATTGTGGCTCAAAATCAGGTTGATTCGGGGTTTGATTGAGTACATTATTTTGAATAGTTTCTGCAAGTTTTTCAAGCCGGTTTAAAAGTATTTCCGGTTCTTTATCATCAATCTCGAAATCTTCCAGAGGAGTGATGCAAACTGAATTCTGAGACATTGATTCCGGATTACAACCACAGGATTCACGGATGACTGGTTCCGTTTCAAGATAGATTTCTATGGGCAATTCCTCATTATCGATAAGGGCACAAATAATATCAAGGGCTTTGCTTCCTGTTTCATAGATCGGCTGGCGTATTGTGCTTAATGGTGGATTTATAATTTTGCTCGATGTTTGATCATCAAAACCCACAACGGCAAATTCTTTCGGAATAGGAATATTTCTTCGCTGCAATTCCTCTATTGCACCACAGGCCATATCATCATTTGCCGCGAGGATCACATCAATCTTATGCCTCCTTTGATTGAGGAGAGATCTGACAGCTTGAATTCCGGATTGAGGTGTAAAATCTCCCGGGTAAATAAGTTCTTCATTGTACGGAATATTAAACTCTGCAAGGGTCTCCATGTAGATACGAAACCTTATTTCAGCATCAAAATTTCCTTTTGGACCGCTGATAAAAGCAATATTTTTATATCCGTGGTCCCGGATCAGGTGAATAATCATTTTATAAAGACCGGTCTTATTCTCTATGAGTATTGAATGAATATTTTTTACTTTTTGACCGATGCTGACGATCGGTAGTTGATCGAAATTTTTCAGGTACTGGTTAAATTGTTCTTCATTTACAAAGCGGCAGACAGAGCCTGATGAAATGACGAGTCCGTCAATATTATCTTTATTTACTATCTTGTAAATGGTATTCCTGAGCTGCTCATGTCTTCGTGGGGACTCAATGGCACCGCCGACAAAGGCTAATAAATTTACATTCTTTTCTTTCGCCCTGTCTTTAATCCCTGAATATAAACTACATTGATAAGGATTCTCTACCCAATCGATAAAAAATCCAATTGTTTTCCTTTTAATCATTGTTTATAACTTATATAATAATATAAATCAATTTAAAATTAAAGATAAAAGATAGGATTTTTATAAGAATTAACGAAATCTATGTGATGTTTCATTTTTTATAATAAGTAATGATAAAATATAAAAAACTATCTCTTATCACTATGATTTTCTCTATTTCATGCTCTGAAGACGAGGTGATATGTCTTTGTTATTCATTTTATTTTTATTCTTGACATTCTATTAGGGTGCAGTATTATTTACTTATATATTTGTATAATAAGGAAATAATGATGGATATGAATAGTGAGGTTTTGAAACGGTTAAAATTGTTTTTCTTTGCTGCTTTTGTGTGTTCAATAATAGGGGTTGTTATTCTATTGGCTCCTGTTCTCTTTTTTTCACCATCCCTCGCTAATGAGCTTTTGTTATCTATTGTTTGTATTACGGGATTTATTATTTTTCAGGTGATGGCAATTCTTCTTTTTCTCTCATATAAAGCGATGTTAATGGAACTTCTGCACTATCAGCAAAAAAAAGAAACATCATTTCTATCGAATTTGATAGATAATCTAAAATTTGATAATTCAAAGGAAATAATGGAAAAGATAAAAGTAACTATTGTGGATATGATTTTAGATATTAAGAAGAAAGAGATCGAGTAAAATTTATTGTGCAGAGAACAGGAAGAGACGATTGCTTAAGAAATAGTGAAAACCCCCGGGTTTATTGATTTTAATATGGAGGGAAGATTATCATGCCATTGGAAAATATAAAAGTAAATTTGAAATTAGGAATTTTTGATATTTCCGGAACATGGCAGCCGGATGCTGTGCAAAGGAAAGCCGCATGGGAATTATACGTGGAATTAGTAACCCGGATCTCTTTTGCAAAATTGAAAAAGGATGAGGGTATTTTAAGAGAGGCACTCTCGTCTCTCCATAAAATTTTTGAGATAACAAGAACTATTTTAAAAAAGTATGGTCCTAAAGTTGCGCGCCCAAAGGGAAAAAGTAAACTTTCCTTTGGTTATACGGCTGTCGGAGTGTTGAATCTTGTTCTTGGACCGGTTCTTGCCCGATGGCATCCACTGCTCTCCGCATATGAAAAGCTGCGAAAAGATACTGTTTCTGTATATGAACATGAGCAGAAATGGGATAAAAATGAAGAATTACGCCAGGCTCTGAACGATGTCCGTGAGAAATTGATTGAGTATATAGTTATTTTAGCAAAAGCAGCTAAAGTAGAAACAATGTTTGAAAAAATAGTTGGTATGGACTCCGGGGAAAAATCTGATATTGGTATTTAAATGATATCAATACATCATTTTACATCAATATTTATCATCGATTCATAAAAAGAATTATTAGTCTGAGTGTTTATAAGCTGAATATTTATTCAACATATTTAAAGTATAAACTGTTATTAAAGGCACATAATGAGATGCGAGAATTCTAATGAGTCAAGCGTATGAGAGTCAAACTGCCTATTCAGCTAAACCGCCACTGCCCTTTTTTTCTTTTTTCTTTTTTCTTTTCTCTTTCAGGCTCTGCTGTGGTTTTTTCTTTTCAGCTTTTTGTCCTTTATCTTTCTCTTTACCCATATAATTCTTCCTTACATATATAAGTTTGTTAGTATCATGCAAAAATCCAATAATACGTGTAGTTTTTTTGCATGATGCTTGGCGAGAGTACTCGCCTTGAAGTGTTTTTATTTTCTTGTATTAAAAGAAATTAAAAACACTCCTCTTTGTTTGGGTTGGTTCTATAAGCAATTTTACCAGATTGCGGCAAGCTTGTAACATTGCTTATGGAACCCCTTATATAATAACTTTAGGATTTATAAAGTGATTTGTCAAGTGAGGTAATGATAAAAAATAATTAAGATATCAATTTCAATAATGATGAAAGATATAAAAAATCGATGTAATTTTTGTTTATTTTTGGATATATTTAAATATTAGCCCGGCATTAAAAGAGTATCATCATTTAAATGCTCTATTATTTTTAAAAGCTGATATTTTATGTCTTCTATTTCTTTTATCCAGAATGCTTCCGTCCCCCAATCCGGGAAGTTATGTTTAAAACGTTGATCATTACGCTGAACAGCGCACCAGGTGAGAAAATAGATGATACGCAAAAAACGCAAAGGTTCAATAAGATGAAGATTCTTATAATTAAAATCAATAAATTGTGTATATCCGGAGAGGAGAAGTTCCATCTCTATCCGGCTTTCATTATGATGTCCCGGAAGTAAAAGCCACAGATCCTGAATTGCCGGACCTGTCATCATGTCATCAAAATCGATGAGAAGCAAACCTTGATCCAGCCGGTCCAGGATGTTTCCCCGATGACAATCCCCATGGATTCTAAACATTTCGACAGATTCGAAGAGGGGTGAAATGATATCAATGGTTTGATTGAAAATACCGGCAAATTCATCTTTACATGAAGGAGATATTAAATTTGCCTGAAGCAATTGTGAGTGATATTGTTGAGCCAGGGCTTGGGGATTTAGAACTATTCTATCGGCTGCTTTAGCTTTTTTGCCTATAAGATGCATCCGGCCTATTATGGACCCAAGACGGACCCAATCCTGATCATTCGTAAGATCAAAGGTTCGTCCGCCGCGCAAGGGGAATAGGGCAAAATAGATATTGTTCACTTCCCCGATAGTATCTTTATTTGTAAGTGTAAAAGGGGTGATCACGGGGATATCGTTCTCTTCACATTGCTTTACAAAGAGATGCTCATCTTTAATGGCCTTGTAACTCCATCTCCCGGGCCGGTAGAATTTAACAATATACCGGACATTTTCTTCATCCTGAACTCCATAGACCCGGTTTATGTAGCTATTGTATGGAGTAATTGAACCATTACATTTGATGTTAAAATGTGTTTCAACAGCAGACATAATGATATCCGGGGTTAAATCTTGAAATATACTTTTATTTTCCATGGATATTATATTTATTAATATCATATACTAGCTCTATCATGAGTTCAAGGGTTCAGCGGTTAAATCTTCCTGTAACTATTGGCTTTAATCGTCGGCCTGTGATAGAGTATGATAGAAATAATTTTGTGTAGAAGAGGTGATAAAAATGGATACATGTCCTTGCGGTAGTAATAAAAGTTACATTGAATGCTGTATGCTTTTTATTGAGGGTAAAGCTGATGCCCCGACTGCGGAAGCTTTAATGCGATCCCGGTATACTGCTTATGTTAAAAAAAAGATAAATTATTTAGAAATAACCCATAGTGCTGATACAAGAAAGAGTCTTTCTTTGGAAAGTACAAAAAAATGGGCGGAAGAATCCAAATGGCTTGGTCTTGAGATATTATCGACAAGTAAGGGGGGAGAAAATGATACGACAGGGGTTGTTGAATTTATCGCAGAGTATGAGCAAGAGGGAATTAATTATTCACATCATGAAACAGGACAGTTTCAGAAGATTGATAATAAATGGTACTATAAAGAAGGTAAAATTCACGGAGAGACCCATGTCCGGGAAACACCGAAAATAGGGAGAAATGATCCTTGTACTTGTGGTTCGGGGAAAAAATATAAAAAATGTTGTGGTAAAGCGTAATTGTTTTTCTATAAACATAATAATCGGGAGAATCGAGGGAGAAGATTTTATTTTATCTTTTGTAGGAATAATATGCTTTGATTTTTTATTATATTTTTTATATACTGTTTGTAGGAAACTAAAAACGTATGATAAAACAAGGGAAAGATAATTTAGTCTGGGTAGATCTGGAATTTTCCGGACTCGATCCTCTCAAAAATGTAATTTTGGAGATTGCCTGTATTATTTCGGACAGTCAGCTTAATATTCTCCACGAAGGGCCGGTTCTTGCAATTCATCACGATAATACGATTATTGACGCCATGGATGATTGGAATACTGCTCATCATAGGGACTCCGGATTATTGGATCAGGTAAGAGAATCCGTGGAAACCCATGAATCGGCGGAAAATCTGGTGCTGGAGGTTGTTTCACAATATTGTGAAATAAGGACCGCATTGTTATGCGGTAATTCGATTCATCAGGACAGGTATTTTATAAATATACACATGCCCAGGCTTGATCAGTATTTATATTACCGGAATATAGATGTGTCTACCATTAAGGAAATTTGCAGGAGATGGTTTCCCGAAGTTCCTGAGTTCGAGAAAAAGAAGGGTCACCGTGCCCTGGATGATATCAGGGAATCTATTGATGAACTGAAATATTATAAAGATAAAATTTTTAACTTAAAAAGCGATATCTAACCCTCTTTATAACCTGGGAGTATGTTTTGTCTTTTTCAGAGAAAAGATATTTTCATCAACTTAAAAAGTAGAAATCAATCCTGTAGTTCTTTTCCCTGTTTTTCTGCAATACGCCGGGCCTGAAGACAGAAGCTTTCGAATCGTGCTTCGAGGAGTTGTGGATATGGATTTCCGTCTGCTTCGATAGTAAGGAAGGGGATGCGTTCCTGTTTTGAAAATCCGTTTGACTTATATTTCACTCCTGCCATTTTGTATGCATCCTTTTTTGCATCCATGTCCGAGTTGTTCGATATTACTGCTTCAGTAAACCGGACAGGCATACACCCAAAGGGTCCGATATTAACGATTCCCGCATATTTATCGAAAGAATCCCGCATCATGACACCCATAATGAGCCCTGGTTCACCTTTGAGTTGATGAGGAACAATATGTTTTGAATAACGGACAATATCCTCGATATCTATGTTTTCGATTTCGTAGAGTCCTGATTTTGCGAAAATCTTTTTGATCTTTTTATCGATGTGCTGTTGTGTTTTGTCTGATATAAAGAATTCCAGCCATCCCAAGAATGTATGATTTGCCGTATGAAGACCATTTTTAATCATGTAGGTGAGATAATAAAGCCATTCACCAATGTGGGAAATCCTCGTTACAAATCCGCGCTCTGCAAGGCGCCGGGCGATATTCTGATTGGAGAAGGAATCACGGCGTACGAAGATTTCACCCATGACCATGACATGAGGTGCTTTATGAAGTGGAACGGTAAGTGGGATATCTGTTTTAAAGCGTTGTGTGGATTCTCTCAGCTGTTTGTAGAGGGATTTTTTAGTCCGTCCTCCGATGACATTACATATTTTTGCAATTTCTTCCTCGAAAATTACCATACCCTGTTTCGGATCAACTGCGATAGCCATAATTGTATTACGAATATCATCCAAAATATCACTTGAAAGTATTGCTTTCCAGGCATTAAGAGAAAAAGTCGGACCAAGCCCTGCATAACGCTCTTCATTTGCCAGTGAGAGAATTGCTACATCTTTCATCTCCCGCTCTTTGATTAAAATATTCATATAAACATGATATTGGCCAAGTCTGCAATAACCTGCTGCCCGTGGTTGAAATACGACGATTTTATCTCCGGGTTTTTTGTGTTTGTCCAAATATTCAAGCATTGAACCGACGCAGATGATCATAGGAAGACATTCTTTACAGGTTGTTACTCCACGACCCTGGCGGAGAACATCTCCATCCGGGATAGGAAGGGCAACTGTATTAATTCCGATTTTATTAAATACCTCGGAAAAGAGACGATTTCCTAAATCTCCCATCGAAGGTATGATTAATGTGACCGCCGGATCTGTCAGAGGGAATTTTTTTCCTTCTGAATCAATATATTTTGCGCCTTTATTATCAACAACTATTTTTGCCGGCCTAAAGTCATTCGAGACCATATCATTCACATTTTTTTGAACCTGGATATAGTTGTGGATAATATCCAAAAATGCCTCTATTCTTGTATTGATTCCTGCATCCGCGGTATGTCCATCCAGTTCAAGGGTGAGTGAAGGTTTTGTTTTCATAATTCGTCTGAAATATGATACGAGAAGTGAATCGATGGCGCAGAGGAAGTTAGTTATATAAACTCCATAGAGTTGTTTGTCTTTTTTTATAAGTTGTGAAACCCGGATTATTTGTTGTCCGATTTCCCAGTGCATATAATCATCATGTGGTGGTTCGATCACTTCATCGTCATAAGGAAGCATATCAAAAGGAATGACCATATAGCCGCGGCTGGTGAGTTTTTTGGGAATACCTTTATTTGAAAGCTCAGCAAGGGCATTGTAGGGTCTTCCCAGGATAACTGTGGCGATTTTATCGGGATCCGCGTGAAGTTCGTCCAGGGCTTTTTTCCCTATTTTCCGGATTTCTGCTTCGCAGGCTTCCTGAATCGCGATAGCTTTTGCAAAAGATTCCTGGGCTTTTTTCAAGTCAAATCCTAAGGAAACCGCTGTTTCAACGAATCCGTCTTTTCCGTTTTTCCATCCGCCGCTGAAATTTATGGTCGGGGTAAGTAATTTTCCCTCGAGATCTTTATCCTTAAATATTTGTTTCATCCAGAAAGCTTCACCCTGGATAAAAATACAGGTTGCGGAAAATTCTTTTCTTTCGTTTCCTTTGTGTACATGCATTTCTTCTATGTGGGGAAGAAAATAATAATCCGGATTTTTCTCTATAAGATTATCGAATAATCCGATCGCTATTTGAGCTGGGTAACATAGTGAGGAGGTCTGTCTGTTCAGTGCCTCTTCATGCATGGCATCGGGTATGACGATTTTGCACCCGAGACCGGTAAAATAATTATAAAAGAGTGGGAATATCCGGTGGGTGAGAAAACTTGTATTTATTCCTATTGTTATTGCATTTTCTGGTAATTTGTGCGGTGGTGCATATTTCTCAAAAATTATCGATTTTCGTGCTTTTACAAGATCGAGGTGTTCACTATCAACATTTATCTTAAATCTCATATTATAATAACGGTTGCATGCGCCGCCGAAGGGATAGAGTGTATCTTCTATCCGGATTCTATTGATTGAACACTTAATATCACATTTTTCTTTTCCACCGGTACAGGTAAAGGGTTTTTCATATGTCACTGCCCGGTTGATAAGTTTTTCTAGTTCGAAAGAATGTTCCTGCATCAACCCTAATTGTATTCTTTTTCTGAGTTCCAGGGCCACTCCAAAGGCTCCCATGAGTCCCGGTTCCGGGGGTACGATGATCGGTTTCCGAAGAATCGCCGCCATGGCAAGAGGAACAGCCTTATTATAACAGACGCCGCCCTGCATAAAGACTTTTTCCCCTACCGGTCTGTGGCCTTTTACCCTGTTTGTATAATTAAAACAGATTGAATAGACTAAACCGGCAAGAATATCGTTTCTCGAAATACCTTCGTGAGTGGCGTTTTTAATGTCGGATGAGATAAATGCTGCACATTGGTCATTAAAGTTGGGAGGTCGTTTGCCTTGTAATGCATATTCGGCAATATCTTCTACTTTTACCCCAAGGGATTCAAAAGCCGCTTCTTCCAGGAAAGATCCTGTGCCTGCCGAACATGCCTCATTCATGGCATAGTCCGAGGCCACGGAGTTTGTAATATAGGTGTATTTTGCGTCCTGTCCGCCGATTTCAAAGATAGTGTCGACATCCGGATCAAAATAAACGGCAGCGGCCGCGTGGGCAATAATTTCGTTGATAATACCGTCTGTTAAAGAATATAAACCTGCGATTTGCCGTCCCGACCCCGTGACACCGATTCCTGTAATGTTTACTTTTGCGCCTTTTAACTGTTCCAATAAACTTTTATAGCAATTTCTGGATGCTTCGACAGGGTTTCCGTTTGTTCGTAAATAGATTGATCCGAGGATTTTATCATCATTCACCCGGAGAAGAACTGCTTTGGTTGTTGTCGAACCGACATCCAGACCAATAATACATTTGTCCCCATCTTCTGCTTTTGCCAATTTTGTAGTATTAAAAGTAACCAGTTTTTCGAATTCTTTAAGGGGGTGAAGGAAATTGAAACTTGAATGTTCCTCATTAAAGAGTTCTTTACCGCATACCTGACCTTTATCAAATGCAGCGATCGCTGCTCCAAGGGCTTCGAAATAGGCTGCTTCTTTGGGAACAACAAGGTTTTTTATATCTTTTTTAATATGGTTGATAACAACTCTGTTTTGTGCTGTTCCTCCCACAACGATTATTTTTTCATGGGGTACTTTTGCCAGCAATTCAATGACTTTCTGAGCAATCATCTGGCAAAGACCGGCAGTAACATCTGCTATTGGTTCGCCTTTATTTAAAGCGTGGGTACAATCGGACTTGCAAAATACTGAGCATCTTCCGCTGACTGCATATGGCGTCCCCGTATCCGCGAGATCGACAGCTTCGGTGACATTAAGATTCATTCGTTTGATCTGCTGAAGAAAAAACTCGCCGGTTCCCGAGGCACATTTATTTCCCGTGGAAATTCCGGCGATTTTCCGGTTATGATCGAGTCTGTAGACCATAAATGTTTCACCACCGGCTGAAACAACGGCATCATAGCTTTCCTTTCCTTTGGTAATATACTCCAGGGCATATTCAACGGCTTCCGGTTCGGTGATTGAGGGAAGTGTGACAAATTCTCTGAATTTTCTCCCGGTTATAAGGACCGGTGATTTTTCTACATGAAGATCTTTGATGACCCGGGCAAATTCGTCTTTCGGGTTTCCTTCATGTGGTTTAATAACGACGCGACCGATTTTATATTCACCATTTGAGTGTAATAATTCGACTGCACTAATTGTTGAAGCCCCTAAACAAATTCCAAAGGCTTTTGAAGTAGTATTTATCTTATTTTTCTCCATGGGTATTCCTTTAATGTAAATTTTGTGGAAACATCAAAGAAAATAGCAGAAAACAAGGATAGTGTCAAGATTTATGGACCTATTTATTCTCTTTTAGTATGCGGTGTAACTGTTTGTACTATTATTCCGGATATTCTTGTTTTTTAACAAGAATATCCGGAATAATAGCGAAACGCAGGTTCACGTGAAATCATTAAGCTTTCATAACAGCAATCTTGTTATAAATTAATTATTTAGGTTGCAGGCGCAGCCTGCGTAATGAATTAAAGAGTTATGTGACGAGAGAAGAATTCGGGCATCAGTGTTGAATGAGATAATTATTCAATAAAAAACATGATTCCTTTTCTAATCATCATCACGGCAATAGCTGCTAAAATAAGCCCGAATATTTTAGAGATAGTTCTGGATCCGGCATTCCCGATAAATTTATTAATGGGGATTGAAAAAGAGAAGATGATGCAGGCGATTAAAATGTTTGTGAGCAAGGCAATCAGCGGCAGTATATAGCCATATTGATTTATGAGTACTAATGTTGTGGTGAGAACCGCGGGTCCGACAATTAATGGGACTCCTATCGGGACGGCTCCAAGACTATCAAGATCAACATTTCGTTGCCGTTTATCTGAACTCAACATATCCTGGAGGCTGATGATAAAAAGAATGCACCCTCCGGCGATCATAAAATCATAAGTGGAAATTCCCAGATAATTAAAAATTGTCTGCCCCAGGAATACAAAGACAAAAGATACAATAACAGCAGTGAGTAATGATTGAATAATGATTTTTTGTATATTCTTTTTAGTAAGACCTTCCGTTAAGGACAAAAATATCGGTAATACCCCGATAGAATCGACTGCAAAGAATAATGGAACAAAACAAAGAATAAAACTGTCAATCATAAAGCGGTTTCCTTTTTAGTAATATTCTGTTTTTTCTTCATTTTAACTATTCGGCATATCATCTCTAAAAAAAAAGACAGACCATCGGCCTGTCTTTTTTTATTTCATTTTATAACATATATTTATTCCTGTTCGATCTCCGGTTCATCTTTCACAAATTTCTTTTTAAACACTTTTTCAAGGATAATCCCCCAACCGGTAGATGCGAAGAATATGAACCCAAGCATATTAATAATCGGAATTAAACCTGCAAGTATGAAAAATACAAAACCGAAGAGAAAGTAAAGAAAGCGGTTGGTACTTTTCCATTTAAAAAGCCGGAACAGATACTGTCCGAAAGCAGTGATTCCCAGAATTTGTGTCA
>JAFGRV010000219.1 GCA_016934975.1 Spirochaetales bacterium
AGCTGTTTCCATGGGATTTCAAGGTCAATCCAATAATTAATTTTTCCAATAAAAAGGAGTAATTCTTTAATTATTTTTTTATATTCATTAATACCATTTATCTTAGTGATAGCACTTATGGCTTTCTCAATTATTAAAGATGTCCTACTTAAATTATAGTAAACCAGCATCTTTCGTTGATCGAATTTTAATATTTGAATGGTAATATTTTTCATTGTATTTATATCTATTTTTCTTTGTTTCGATGCTTCCAAAAAATTAAATAGATATTTTACCATTGCTTGAGTATCGGAATTTGCATACATAACTATTGTAAAATTTTGGTTTTTGGTCCCTATTTTTTTTCTGAGCAAATTAATGTCTTCAGGCTTTTCCAACCAGATTTTTTCTCTTTCCTTTTGAATTTCCATCACAGTTTCATCCAAAATATGATCTGCCATTTTTTATCCTTTCGATAATTTTTTTTAATTCATATCATTTATTTTTATTATAATAATTTTGCCTTAAATTTAAATTTTATTCATCATTTCCAATTTAATTGATGTACCTTGCTTTTCCCAATTTTTCTCAGCCTCTTTTTGAAAACCTTCTATATTATCGGTAATTTTGGCAAAGCAAATCGTTGGTCCCAAAGGTTTCATGTCATCATACCATATACAAATTGTTTGCCTCACATTCCAAAATCCTATCTCACCAACTTCGGGAAGTTTGAAATTTTCCTTCTCATCCATGAAAAACGGTACCTGAAAAAAGACTTCATTATTACAAATTTTAGCATGATTCAACTTACCTTCCAGAGGGCAATGTTCGCGAATAACGTTGCATACATTGGGAGCTTCTTTATCCAAAAACTTGGCTTTCACGATTTCATTACCGATAGTTATTTTTAATTGATCCATTGGTTAATCTCCTTTTTTAAGTTTCCATCCGGCATTTCCGGATGGGCAACGGGTAAGTACAGACGCCCTGGGCCGGAGGGCTTTACGCTGGCTACTCTTTCATCCCCGAAAGCGTCTGAAGGATATAAACTGCATCACCGAGGCCGGGTTTATCCCCCCACAACACCGATCCGGAATCCCCAATGGTGAAGCTGCCTGTAAATGAAGGCCCGGCCAAACCTCCCGACAAGGGGGTGGCGGTCACGGTCCATATTTCTCCAGGGGTGAAATCGATGCCGTTTTCCCCCTGGTGGACCATGTCCTCCGCCTGAAGCTTGTCAGGATGAATCACGCTTTCTCCGCTCGAGCTTGCCCACTCATAGGTATAAGTTACGGTCCCTTCTCCGGCGGTTGACGGGACATTAGCCTGGATATGAAGCACCGGGATGAAAACCGGCCGCGTCGGCGTTTCTGAGCCGGCTTCCTCATCGCCCGAATAAAGGACCGTAATCATGGGAAACATAACCTGGCCGTACGTGTTGGCATGGCCTGTCACAGCCACGGTACCTGATGGTGCAACGACCATGGCTGCGGGGTATTCGCTGTTCCCCGGAATTTCCCCGTAGTCATAATGAAAAACCGACAGAGGCGCGCCGCCCTCCGGAGCATACTTCACCGTTGCATAATCATGGACAGGAATCGTTTCATATGGCTCGGAAAGGTACGCATCCCCTGTAACATAAATGTTATCAGCCGCATCTGTTCCCACACCAACTGCAACCTCCCACTCAGACGAATTATCCCCGCTGTAATGCGCCTCCCACATGCGGTTCTTCGAAGCCGCACCCTCATATTTCACCACGGTCATGTCGGCACCCGTTGCGATGTTGGCGGCGGCACCGGCCACAATCACGTCTCCGGCAGCATCCACGGTGATCGATGTGGGATAATGCATCCCCGGGGCGTCGCTGCCCTGGTAGTAGTCATGCCATTCTTTTTCGCCTTCAGCGGTATTGAACCGTGCCACGGACCAGAAGCTCTCCTGGTCATCGCTCACATGCAGTCCGCTGAAATACACAGCTGAGCTGTCCGGACTCAGAGCCAGATTGCTGTAGTTTTTTTCGCCGTTTGAGTCGCCTAAAAAGGTCATCCACTGGAGTACACCGGTGGCGTCGTACTTGGCAACCAGATTGTCCTGACGAATTGGATCCTCCGGGAGTTGTGCCTGACCGCACACATAGATATTTCCGGAAGAGTCAAGTGCCAGGTCATAGAAGTACAGCCACCCGCTCTGATCCTCATTTTCCTGGACTACCTCCACACTTCCCGGGCTGCCGTCGCTGTTCACTTTGAAAAGCATCCCCCGCATGTTGTTCACGCCCGCCACGTAACAGTTGCCTGAACTGTCAAGGGCAATGGCATAGGTTTCCTGATGCCCGTCATCTGCAGAACCGTAGACATAGGTCCAGGCAGGATTTTCTCCCGTTTTGTATTCCGGACCATACTTTCTGACAACAACCCGGTAATCTTTATAATAAAGTTCATCCCCGCTGGTTATGGCCACGTATGTGTTTCCTGCAGCGTCTGTTGCCATGGCTGCTGCACGATCGACGGAACCGTCGTTCTCCCCGGGCGATGAAGCAGGGACGTGGTTGTACACGTCACGCCACCCCACCGAACCGTCTTCCCGGTTGTACATATAAATAACGGCGTCCGTCCGGCGGTCGGGAATATCGGCTTCTCCCATTACGAAAATATTTTCGGAGCTGTCCATTGCGATTTTTTTACCTTCAGCGGCATAACCCGGCGTGGCACCCGGCTCATCGGCCGCCGTGTAAACCGCGACCCAGGTTTCCTTGCCCCACTCCTGCGCTATGGCGGTGTTCACGAAAAACACTACCCAAAAAGCAATGATTCCAAAACCCACGACTCCGGCGAAACGAAAACGCATGGCTATCTCCTTTTTGCATGGTGTTTCATGGTTAAGCTACCAAAAATTAAATCTAGTTTTATTTAACAGAAAAATAGTAGAATTTATAGCATGTTGCTGTGTGAGAATTTTAATGGATGAGAACTAAATCTAGATGTTGGAAAATATAGTAAACAGTCTTTCTTTTTATGTCAATTACAAATGGCCAAAATATACAAAACCATGCAAAAATTTGTAGTTATTCGAAGTGCCAGTTTTGCTTCAGCTCCCATATTGCAGAAGGCAAATGCCATAGGACAAAGATATGCGTATGAACAAAACAAGTAAGGAATTCCGCCTGGTTGCAGGCGTCAGGAATAATCCGGTGGTTCACAGGAGGGTCGGCAGTATTTTGAAGCATTTACCATTGGCTGGCCGGTAAATGTTGAAATCCTTGTGGTCGAGGGTAAATATCTTTTCAATCTTATTGCCTTCGGCGACAGCGACAAGTGTCCCATCTGCGAGGTCCATGGGCAGATCCCTGTACTTTTTCATCAGCGCTCGGCAGCGCTTACATAACCTCGCATCCAGGTGCATGATCTCAAGACCCCCTCTCATGACAAATTCCCACAAATTGTCCTGGGCCTTCCATGAAAATCCTAGGAGGTAAAAGGCCTCGGTAAGCACCGCCCAGGTGGTGGCCAAGGGTTGTCGGACGTCTTTCAGGGTCCCGAGACACAAATGATGATAATCGTCCGATGCGTCGAAAAAAGCAACAAGAGGACCTGTGTCAATGAGAATCATGGTGTCTGCGCAAGGCCTCTCTCAGGATTTTTTCGCCATCCATGGCCAGATTGCCTTTCCCGCTGAATTCTTCTCCGACCAGATCTTCAATTAAATCGTAAGGCTTTGCGGCCTTTTGCTTTAATGCCTTTTGGCAGAATTCGCGAACCGAAGTTCTCAGAATCTCGGTCTTGGTCGTATTCAATGCTGCAGATGTCTTCAACAAAAGGTTTTCGGTCTCTTCGTCCAGTCTTGCACTGACAGGCATTTCTTCTCTCCCCTTACAATTTTGTGTGATACAAATTGTATTGCGATACTTCAAAAAATGTCAAGAGCAATTATCGCTGGGGCCAGATCCTTCTTTTCCGCAAGGACCTGTTCATGGCAGGACCTTGGACTTCTTCCTGCGGTCGGAAATCAGCGTCAGGGCTACAATCAGGGCTGTGAGAATCAGAATGCCCAGGGTGATGGGCCTGGTGAGCAGGATGGAAAGATTGCCCTCTCTC
>JAFGRV010000220.1 GCA_016934975.1 Spirochaetales bacterium
AAATCATTTACAGGGCAATCGTCTCCATTACAGGGAGAAAAAACCTTAAAGTCTGTAATGACAAACAGGATGCCCTGGAATTCCTCGCGAGTTTATAGTAATTTTTACTAAAGAACAGTTGTAAGAACTAAAAACTTTATTTATCATAATCATATGGCACTGGTAGATTTAGAAAAATTATTTCTTCGGGAAAGCGAACGAGTTGAATGGAAAGAAAATGTCGCCGACATCGGGGGAAAAGAAAGTTCAACATATTATGTAAGGATCGGTAGAGAAACCAGGGAAGCAAAAAATGGTATTCTCAGGGAATTATTAGTATTAAAAGACAAAAGAGAACCCTGGGACAAACGGCTTCACATTGATGCCGAGATAGAAGATATTGATCTTCTTATGTTACGTGAATATTTACAGGAAATGAGGGTATGGGATCCGGATAAAACTATTGAAACCTACCTCTCCGATACAAATAAAATTTCAAGTTTCGTACCTGCCCTTATGGGGAAAATACAACTTACAAATACATTAAAGCCTAAAAATTTCACTTTGCTTCTTTTTAGCAGAGATCCATTAAAATATTTCAGCGGAGCATACACCGTCTTTTCGATTTACAGGGGAAAGGATAGAAGCGAGCCGACTGCTGAACGTCATGAAATAGTAGGAAGTATTGTCGAACAGGCCAAAAAATGCATCGAGTTGTTGAACTCGCAATCATATACAATTTTTGATAAAACAGATTCGCACCCTAATCAAGTGAGGTATCCATTAAGAGCATTACAGGAAGCGGTCATTAATTGTTTTGCCCATAGGGATTATGAAATAGATCAACCTATCAGAATAACTATTTTTATAGATCGAGTTGAAATCTATTCCCCGGGTTCCCTTCCCAGGGCAATTGACAGGACAAAATTCATTGAAGGAAGAGCTACTCCTTACTGGCGAAATCAAACACTCGCTTATTTTTTTAATAAACTACAACTTGCACAGGCAGAAGGTCAGGGAATTCCTACAATAATAAGGACAATGCGCGAGGAAGGATGCCCGGCGCCGATTTTCCAGATAGAAGTTGAAAGTCTCATCTGTATTTTACCAGCCCATCCCCGGCATACAATAACAAGATAATTCTGACTATTCGTTGTACTCAACAGCAGCTGCAGGACAACCTTAATTTCAAAAAATCACTTATTTCTTCCAATACAACAAAACAAACTGAGATACAATCATGCGTTTCCATCAATCCACATCCGGGCAATCTCTTGATGCGAAAGATTTTCCTCTTCCGGTTGACCGCAAAAATAATGGCGGCATTCAATCGGGTGGCAGGGATATAGTATGCAGCCGTTTTCCTTAAAAAAGATGCAGGGTCCTTCAAAGTAGCGGTAAAATACATCCACCCGGCTTAAAAGCGGGAACGCAGGGAGACCATGTTTATTCAATCTCACCGGGGCAAACACATCAACCCAGCCGTGACCTTCGACTTCGATACCGTCGATGATCAGATATTTCCGGGCAAAATCATCAACCTCCATCCCCAGGTGCTGTGCCGCCTTTTCCACCTCTCCCGGTCCGAACCAGCCCGGGAAACTTCTACAGCAATCTCCTTTTCGTTGACAAACGGGTTTTGGTTTATCCATGTTACTCGTCCTCTGTCAATTGTCCGTATATATCAATCTTATATGAAATTGATGTATCCCGTATGGAAAATTGATATCCTGTATGATCATAATAAATAACCGCCACGGCATCGGCAGGCACTTCACGTCTTATCGCCTCTTCCCAGACATACTCAAAAGTATATCCGGGTGGTCCTGCAATAAGGCTTTCGTATTCTTTATTATTAAAATAACGAGTCCGGTTCATCCCCGGATCATATTTTGATTGCGGCTCACCATTGTTTATTGTCAATGTATAATGATGAGGATAACTTATGGTCACGGTCACTTCTTCCGCCGTATATACATTTCTTTGTTCCTTTATCCCCGAACCAAGAGGACCGCCTTTCTTAATCTCTTCTTTATGAATGGGCCTGTAAAACTTATATGTCACAGTCGGCTTATAATCTGCTTTAATATCAAGGGTGCCGTCGGATTTCACCAGATTTGCATAAATGGAAATGAGCCGGGTGTCCTTTCCCGCAAAGGCATGAACTTTTTCATAGGAGGTCACGGGATTAAACTTCCGGTCATTTCCCGGTATATCCGCGGCATTTTCATAGCAGGAAAATAGAAATAGACATAAGAGTACCAATACAATTGTTGGAAAAAAAACCCTTGAATTCTTCTTCATGTTTCCTCCATAATCATATCCGGATATCAATTACTTTACATGTTCCGAATCTTTAGGTCAATCCATTACAATCTTATGATGACGGAACAACAGCACCCTGACCTTATGCGGTCCGTCAAAACAGATCACGAAAATTGATTCTCTTTATCTTGATTTTTATTTTAAAATTCCTACACTTAAATTATGCTTTCCAATAAAAAAAATGCCTTGCCTTTTTTACTTTTTTTGCTGATTATTATTATCGGGGTCTCCTCCGTATTCGCTGCTTTCGGTCCGAAAAGTGAGGTTCTGGAAGATTTCGAAGATAATACAGACTGGAAGATAACGGCAGACCCGGCACAAGGGATCACGGTATCGGTCTCACGACGAGACGGAAAACCCGCGGATTTTGCAAGGCTGGAGAAAAACATCATTTCATCAGCCGGGATAAAACCGGAAGACCAGAAAAAAGTACTTGGAATCAAAATCGAGATTGTTGATTTTGATGAATTCCGGATTCTTATCCAGCCCACAACGCCCGTCAAAATCGGGAGGGGGTTGCGAAGTTTTCACCTCTGGGTTGCCGGGAAAAACTCCCCTCATCTCCTCTATGCAGTTCTCGCGGATAAAGACAAGCAGCCATTCTGCGATATTTTTCTCGGGAAATTATACTTTTACGGGTGGAAACGGTTAAGCAGCTTTTATAACCCCAATCAATGGGGATTCCCGGATCAGGATATATATTTTCAAGGACTTAAACTGATACTCGATCCCATGGAAATAGGAAAAGGGGTTATCTATTTATATTTCGATTTTATCTCCATCGAAAAGGAGAGTCTGCCGGATGAAAAATAAAAAACGAGCTCTCTTTTTCCTGGTATTCATACCGGTCATTTGTTTTCATCAGGATACTGATTCCATAGGATTGGGACAACAAGATAATTTTATAACCGAACAGGTTGTGACATCAATTGAAAAAAAATCCCTATCCTCCTGGTTTGCGGAAGGTGCCGCCATAAAACTTGAGACTGCACCGGTGACCCGGGAACTTAAGAATCTCCAGGAGGATATGTATAAAGAATCGGAGACGATAGGGGGAGTGGAAAACAACAGTTATCTTAGTTTCCGGATAAATCCCGATCCTGAAAAGAAAGTAACAGTACGTCTGCGCCTGAAAAAACCGGTTTTAATCGAGGGAATATCAAAAACGATTTCTTTCTGGAGTTCCGCAAGTGAAAACGACATCGTGGGGATACATATCATTATCAGCGATATCTATGGAATCGAATATAAACTCCCGGTATGTTCCCGGTGTCCCCCGGGGTGGATGCATCACGATATCTATATTATGAGCCAAATCCCACAACAGGATTTTCATGTCACGGGAAAATCAGGTATTACCTTTCACGGTTTCGAAGTATTCACTCATCCGTGGAAAAAAGCAATCTTCCTCGGCATCGATATGGTAACTGCGCATGTTGATACCTATTATCTTGAGTATCAGGATGATGATGCAATACAGGACAATTGGTAAAAAGGAGATACACGTGAAAAACAGATGTAACCCTTTACGCTTCATCCTTATCTTTCTCCTTTGTTTTCTTCCGTTTGCCTGTTTTCCTCACGGCAATCCTGAGGCGGATAAAAGGAGATTGAGCCGGGAAACAAGAGAACTCCTTGCACAACAGACGGAAAAAGCAACAGAACTGCTTTTCTCCGGATTACAATCAAAGGACCCGGATATAAAAAAAGAGGCCGTAGGGATGATGAGATTTCTTTCACCGGACCAGGCATATGATGCGCTCCTTTCCCTCTTCGATTCCTTTGCTCTTTCCGTGCGAAAACCGGAGATGGACACGATCTATGACGAGGCTCTCTCCTCCCTGTATGCCCTGGATCCGGAAAAAACCATGGAGATTCTCCTTTCACAGAATGATAAGGTACTTCTCTTTTTTCATCTCTATGATTTGTTCTCTATAATCGGATTCGACAAAGTCACGAAATTTGATAATATTTTCTATTTTACTATCGAAAATACCCTCCCATCCCCTCGCCGGGCATTGTTCTATCCCCTCCTTTGGGCCGAATATTACCTCCGGACCAAAGAGACGAAGTATCGTGATTTACTTACCTTCTATGATTACAGTGATACACTGACACCTGAACAATTGCTTTTTCTCTATTCCTGTTTAAAAGATAAAAAGCTTCCGGTAAAAAAACTCCTGGTGACGATGAGACAGCGAGGTGGTATTTCGGAACTTCACACCTTAACCTCCCGGTCCTTTTCTCTGGATGAGCTGCTTTTTCAGGCTTTATTATACAGACTGGGAGTAACAAACGAGGTCTATGCTCATTCAGTCGAAATCCGGGACGATTCATTCTCCCTATATGATGATGCCCGTAAAAAATACAATGTGCCCTCTCCCGTTTCAAAATCAGACCGGACATTAACGAACTATCCCTTTTCCGGATCGATGTTGATGAATGATGCAGCCGCCTTTTTTTATGCGGGAGTTCCGGAGCCTGCCCATCTTGAGACGATAACGACACATCTCGGGTATTTTGATGATAAAATAAAGCAGAAGTATGCATCAATCCTTCTTGATTCGCCGGATAATTCCTTGAAAGAGGATCTTCTTCTGCGATTTCTCACCTCAAAAGATCTATCCCTCCGGAAACGTGCAGCATCATACCTCTCTTCCATCAACGGACTAAAGCTGCCTGAAGATTTCATGAACATCTATAAGAACGAAGAAGACCCTTTTGTTCTCGGAGAGCTCATAAAAATCATCACAGCCTCGGGAAAAGACAAAGACCTCACCCTCCTTGTTGATGCATTACATCACAAAGAGGTTATGGTCAGGATCGCTGCCGCAGGCGGAATACTGCGCCTTATAAAGGAACAAAGGTAAAGCATATGGAGAACCATCGATATTCCAGGAGAACTTCCAAAAAGACCGGCCTGTTTCTGTTCATTTTCATTGTTTTTATAATCGGAACTCTGCACCCGGAGGAGTCTGTACTGATTGATTTCTCCCTGCTCCCGGAGGATCGTATCATGAATCTCTTCACAGTCTATTATCTTCCGTCGATGCAGCATGTTCCGGGGGCGATCAAGATAAAACAAGCAAATAAAACGGACTTTTATTCGTTTCCGGAATATAAAACAGAAACTATACCTATAATAGAGATAACCGTTGATTTCTCAAATGCCCCGGCACAGACGATGGGTGCCGTAATGGTCTCGCCTTTACTTCTTCCCCCGGGGAAGGAGACCGGGATAAATAAACCGGAGGACCTTACTATAAGCAGGAAAGAGAAAGACTTTGTGAATAAGATTGATGGATATGGATTGATTCGTAATATCGGTGCCTTAAAATCCATCACTATTATTGCCCGGAGTAATGAGGATGATGAGAAAATTTCTATCATCCTCGCTGATGAAGAAGAACAGGATACCCTTTTTTTCATCGAGGGTTTTCGTGAAAATCAGTGGCGTTCTCTCGTATACAATAATCCGGATTACATCAGGGATGTCCGGAATCTTAATTCACGCGAATTCTCTCCCGGGGTGAGCATCCTGCCGCATCTCCTGTTCAAAGGGTTGGTTATCTATAAACCGGAAAAAAATAAGGACCAGAAGGTAATCCTCCTGGTCCAATCTATTGCTCTCAATTATGACAAAGCATATCTTGATTATGATAATAAATAACCCATCACACCATTATCACTCTTACATAAATTGTGGTGCAAGAAGCGGATCGATAACATCAATCCTTCCTTTACTTTATTAATTTAAAAAGAGATATTATATCATGTCAGAGTGGCGATAAAAGAATATAGTCTGATTTATTTAATTGAATCCCAACCTGTTTTAATAAGGTGAGGACAATGTTTTTTTCCGTATTTAAGGCAATCCCAGTATTTCTTCGGTATTTTTGCCCGGTCCATATCCTTCGGATCATAGTATAAATCCGCGCCTACTGTTTCATGCACATATTCTTTAAAACATTTTTCCAGTTCATCCTGCAGCATTCCCTTGATTTCTACGACACGGACATTATAGCCGAGATGTCTCAGTTTTTCCTTCAGGGGTTGATTCACATATCCGGTACAGATTTCAATCCGGTGGGTCTCGGGAGTTGCTCCGAATTCCCTCACAAGTTCCAGGCCTAAGGATGAATATTTCTTAAGATATCCCTTTGTATGAAACCCGTTTTTTAAACCGCTTCTGAAATATTCCACAGGGACCACCGCGGTTTTTACTTCCTGCTCATCGGAAACACCGACCATGATACCGCATAATGGGAAGCCCCACCCCGCGTCATCGATCCGTAATAATATGAGTTCCGGGGGCGGTTCAAAACTCTCGTAATCTTCTTCGATAAGCTTATAGAGAACAAAATCATCGATACAGGTGATACTATGTCCTTTTTTTCTGGTATTATAAGAGTAGATTTTTACATTCCATTTAGGGGAAATGCCCTTGTTTTCAACGCCTTTATATGATGCGAGGAGGTGATTATTATTCTCGGATCTGGATGTAATAAAACCCTTTTCCATAGCTTTATTTAATTTCGCTATGATATAATCAATTTTTTTGGGAGGGTAAACATTCATTGTAAGATCAATTTGCATCACTCATCGCTTTCATTAATACCGGAATATAAAAATACACTATTTTGGCCTTCAAGTAAAGCTTGTGTCGTACTTATTTAATCAAAGATTCAAACATTTTAGCCCGTGAGTATATTAAGAACGAAGAGAAATTGCCGTCACATCACCTCCGGAAGAGCGAAGTAAAAGGATTCCGTGACTCAGTACCGGACTGGTCCAGAAAACTCCTCTTTTAATCGTAAGAGATGCCACTTCCGAATACTTTTTATGATCTACTTCTGCTATTTTGATTGTTCCCGGTTGAAGAAGAATAATAAAATATGTGTTCGCGACAATAAATGAGCCAAATCCGAGTTTTTCCTGCCAGACAACTTTGCCGGTCTCAAGAGAGAGACAACGGAATTCTCCGGTAAAAGGAAGGACCGGTGTCGCATCAAACCCATAAATAAACCCGTCTCTCTGGTAAAAGCTGCTGAAATGGCTGCTCATATTATTGTTTTTCCAGAGGGTTTCAGGGGGATTTTGCGAAAAATCGATAAGTGCACATCCCTTACCATAAAAGGATGAAATAAAGGCTTTTGTACCGATAATAAGGGGATCTGCCGCATTCACCGCCGGATCGGTATCCCAGGGATATTCCCATTGTATCGCACCATTCTCAGGGATGACGCTGATGAGAGAAGAGCCGGTAAATAAGGCTATAAAGGTTTCCTCATTGTGAGTATAGATCACGGGGCTTGAATATCCGCCATCTCCCCCGCCATTCTGCCAGACCATTTTCCCGGTCTTTGCGTCCAGGGCTATTCCCCCTTTTCCGGCATTGATAATAAGCAGATTCTTGTAAATAACCGGCGAGCAGGCATATCCCCATTTATGCGGGGGCATGGAAAAGGTATCTGCTACCAGCACAGACCAGATGACAGTGCCATTGTCTGCATCAAGACAATAAACAGCTCCGTCCCTGCTGATTGAATAAAGGAAGCCTTCATGAAAAAGGGGCGACGATCGAGGACCGGCATATTCACCGGGAGAACATTTATAGGAAAAAGACCACACTTCGGTGCCCGTAAGAAGGTCCAGACAATAAATAGAATCTTCTTTTTTACTATTCCCGGAAATATAGACCTTTCCATCCACAACCGCAGGCGAGGAATATCCCTTACCTATATTTTTTTCCCATAACCTGGAAATGACAGTAGTATCATATGTCCACCCGGATTCTGTCGTTGTGCCGTCACCATGAGGTCCGCGCCACCCCGGCCAATCCTCTCCGGGATAGCTATTATTCACATTTATCTGACCCTCATCACTAATAGCTGCCCCCTGTTCGTTCGCCATCACAATAAGTTGATTTATCCCGACAATTACTCCAATTATCAGCATAATCCCCCCCAGGCATGCGAGAATAGTAAGAAGTATCTTTACAGGTTTTTTCATGAACACTCTTCCTTAATTATATAGGTTGCGGGCGTAGCCTGCGTAATGTGATAATACCCAATTGCATCAAAAGAGGAAAGGGGGGTACGGCAATTCCCGGATATGTGCATCTAAAAGAATCATTGCAACACATTCCAATCATTTACAGCAACAGTGGCTTCATGAGAATAAGCAGTCATAATTTCCCCCCATTTGATATATGAGGTTCTTGCAAAGAATACCTGGCGAGAGTACTCGCCAATTTACTGCGGGAAACCCTACAAGAAACTGATACACTATCTCCCCAAACCATCAAACTAATACAAGTATGTAATGAAGAGATGTCCAGGAGAGATTTAATGACAGCTCTTCACTTGAAAGATAGAGTCAATTTTGTAAGTAATTACCTCAATCCTGCAATAGAGCAAGGTTTACTAGAAAAAACAATTCCTGATAATCCAAACAACCGGAATCAGAAATATCATCTTTCAGATAAAGGGAAGAAACTAAAGGAATATGGAATAAAATAATCAATTCTATATTATTTCTTCCATTATAACATACTTTTCACGACAGAAGATTTCTTTTATTATGTCATTTTTTTAAAATTTTTACTACATTTAATATAGATACCAAGGAATACTACAGACGATAAGGAAGGTAAATATGAAATTAGTAAGAATAATTGCCGTTGTTATGGTTATTTCTTTTTCCCTTTATGGTTTTTCTCTGAATGATCCGACAGAGGATACGAAAATGGACACCCCGGACAACGTAAGCATCCCTTCCGGGGGAACCGCGGAACTCAGGGTGGCAATTATTATCCCAACGGGAAATTATATATTTATTGAACACCTCTCGGAGGATGCTCCGGGATTGCTCACCACTTTCACTCTTAAAAACAACCGGGGAATCATCCTGTCGGATATTAAAAAACCGGAAGGAAAGAAACAGAAGAATGAGGTGATTCTTGACGGTAAAGGAATATTCACCCTCATGGTGGCAGATACGAAAGGTCATGCTCCCGGAACAGAAGTAAAAGGAACCCTTGAAATGACAACTCAGCTTTGCAGCAAAAACAAAGGGGTTTGTTATATGCCCCGAACCTTTACAAAAGAGATTATTCTGACCATTTCAAACACTGCATGGACATGGGCTGATTATGAAAAGTATACGTATAAGACTTTTGCGGAGTTGCCGGAAGCAAATAAAAGAATCGATTTCAAGGAGATTGACTATCCTCTCCTCCACGCGGCGATCTTTTATGAAACAAACAGGCAAAGGGTACTTAACAACAGAAAAGTATTTTTACATTCACCTGCCCTTGAAAAAGCAGCCAAGGCACATAGCGATGATATGGTCACCTATAAATTTTTCAGCCATACAAGCCCGGTAAAAGGTAAAAAAACCATGACTCAACGCCTTGCCCTCGTGGGAATAGTGAAGGGTTACAAAGGAGAAAATATAGCGGATACATTCGGAATTGAATACAAGGCAGGGAAAAGTGTCTATTCACCGGATCAGAATGGCGGATATTTCAGTTATTCATTTAAAGGAAAACCGATAGAGAATCATACATACCTCGGTTTTGCCAAAGATGTACTTGTTCAATGGATGAATTCTCCTGGACATAGAAAGAATATTTTAGATCAGCGTTTTACCTATCTCGGGACCGGGGCAGCTCATTATAATAATGCAAAATTTTTCAATATGGATAATTTTAAATCCACACAGAATTTCGGAAGCATAAGCGGTCCTCTTGAAAAAGAATAAAAAAGTATCCTATTTATATAACATCTTTATTTCTTTACTTTTATCTATTTTTCTATTAGACTCATTGTAAATAAGACAAATATGGCGAACGAACAGATCCTTATTGTAGAAGATGATTTCATTTTTGCTCAGACAGTCAAAGAATATCTTCTCTCCTTTGGATATGAAGTAACGGGAATCGTTTCCACCGGTGAACAAGCGATTAAAAAAGCAAAACAGCTCGGTCCGGATCTTATCATCATGGATATCCATTTAGAAGGAGATATGGATGGGATTGATGCCGCCACTATTATTATGGAAAAATGCGGAATCCCGGTTGTATACCTTACTGCCTATGCGGATCAGAATTTTCTGGACAGGGCAAAACAAACGGATCCCCTCGGATATATCGTAAAACCTCTTCAGGAAACAACATTAAAAACAACAATAGAACTCGCCATGTACAAAGCAAAAAAGGAAAAGAAATTACGACAAAACAAAACCTGGTTGACCTCAATTCTTCAAAGCATGGGAGAAGGTGTGGTTGTCTTTACAGGTAATGGTGAAATCGTTTTTTGCAATAATGGAGCCGAGGAAATCTTACAGACAAAAAAACACAACATTTTAGGAAAAAATATAAAAAACCTTCTGACCATATTCCATCATCACACTCATGTGAAGGTTGATCTTACCTCGGATTGCAGGATTTTTGAATGCAATAAAATATCAGGAGAAAATTATATCCTTGATTACAAAGAAAAACAAATCCCCGTGGATTTCAGTATTATCCCGGTAAAAATGGTAGATCCTACCTTCGAAGGATATATTTTAGCACTCCAGGATATCACCGACCGGAAAAAATTCGGCAAAGAATTACAGAAGGAAATTGATTCGGCTTACGAGATGCAGAAAAGTATTCTACCGGAGAACGACAAAGTTATTGCGGGGATACATCTCTACAGTTTTCTTCAGCCATGTACTTTTGGCGCAGGGGACTTGTACAATTTTTTCACGATTAATGATGATTACGCGGGATTTTATGTGCTTGATGTCATGGGACATGGCATTCCCGCGACAATTACATCACTTATCTTATACCGGCTTCTTACTCCTCACAAAAAAGAAGGTGAATTACTGATAAAAAACGGAAAAGAGCCCTATCCGCCCTCGAAAGTACTGGATGAACTGAACAAACAATTTCACCATGAAAAAAATAATCAATACTTTACGATTATTTACGGATTATACGAAATAAAAACAGGAAAAGTAAAAGCCGCCGGCGGCGGGCATAATTTTCCGATTCTTCAAAAAGCGAACGGCGATATACAGATCATCCGCACCGAAGGCTCAATTCTCGGCTTTTTTATCGATCTTGGTTTGACTGAGGTGGAGTTTACTTTTGAAAAAGGAGACAGACTCTTTCTTTATACCGATGGGCTGATAGATTGCTTAAACGGAAATAATGAACTCTTTTCACAAAAAAGACTTATTTCAGTCATAAACGAATACAAATCCGAAAGCTTAAAAATCCTTACTTCTTCCCTGGAAAGCGGTATCTTGCGATGGCGCGGTAAAAATCAACTTGATGATGATATTTCTTTTTTTGCCCTTGAAAAAAATTAGAAACCTCTATTTTTTAAATTGATCCTCAAACCGCTTGATCATATCATCCAGACTCATCACCAGGAACTTATTTTCCGATTTATGAACAACAATCCGGTCTAACCCCGCGTTTATGATCATTTTCGTGCAAAGGAGACATGGTTCGATACCGGAAAGTTCCCCTGTTTTAACATCTATTCCCGAAAGATAAAGGGTTGCCCCCAGGGTCCTGTCTCTCCCAGCATGAATAATAGCATTTTGCTCCGCGTGAACACTCCGGCACATCTCATACCGCTCCCCGGAGGGAATATTTTTTTCTTCACGAAAGCACCACCCCGCACCGAGTGAATCAACACATCCCCGGGGTGCTCCGTTATAACCTGTTGATACGATAGAATCATTTTTTACAATCACTGCTCCGAACTTTCTCCGGAGACAGGTTGCCCGTGCCGATACATCTTTTGCAATATGTAAATAATATAAATCCTTAGAGATTCTTTCCTGTTTCATCTGCCAGTTCCTTTATCTTTTGTTTTAATTCCTCTTCCGAAGATTCATTAACAATCATAATATCTGCCATGGCGATGGGACCGCCTTTCTCGATATTTTCAATTTCCGCGTAATCCCGTGCACGTGCCTGATCTCGTGTGAGGGGCCGCATTCTTACATCAGTATCCTCCGATAGTATGTGCCGTTGTTCAAGCCGGGTATATCTGGTCCGGGGGGAGGCATGAATGCAGATAATCGTGAGAAAAGACCCGAATTTTTCCATAAGAATCTTATACTCCGACCACGAATAAAGCCCGTCAATAACAACATTGCCTTGTTTGAGGGCCGCATCAATCTTTGGAGACGAAAGAAGGGCAAAAGCACCCATGCCATAGTTCTTTCGTAAAGCTTCCCGCATGATTTTCTCATTTTCCGGTGTTACTGCTTTTCCTTCTTCTTTAAGTGAATCGATGGTAATCTGGCCAAACCTGATATAATTCCATCCCATTTCCTTAAGAACATCACAACCGATTGATTTTCCGGAACCACACATGCCTACAAAAGCAAATATTTTATTCAATTTTTTCCTCCGATGCCTTATACTATAAATGAAAGACATATTTGTCAATGAAGGATATTTTTTTCCTTTTAATCTTGAAATTATTACGTGTGTTGTTTATGATTTTTATCAAAATTAAAGGAGTGTCATAACCTCATTGTCTAATGAAAGTGAATATAAAGACCTGGAGCAGCTGGCAGATTTGTTCATCATGTATTACAAGCCTATCCAGATGATTGAACATAAATACAAGACTAAAATTACTGCTGTCGGACTTTTAAAAAGCGCGGATTTTACCAGTCCGAGTCATCTGGAACCTTATTATCAACGTCTTAAAAGCTATAAAGGACTTATAAAAGATCATACGGACAATTTAAAGCTGGCATCGGAGATCGCAATTGATATTCTTTCCAATATAATAAAGAATTTATTTATCAATTTTCTCCAGCAAGGTCAAAAAAAGGACTGCCGGCTCATGAATCAGCTCATTTCACTGATGTATCCCAAATATAAAGATGCCGGGGAATCAATAATGGTAAAATTAAGGAAACCCTTTGTTTTAAAGTATAAATCAAACAGGGCCATACAATTTCTGGCAGAATTCCTTTTGAATAAATATTTAAATGAACCACGGAAATATGACATGCTCGGGAATATGGTAGTAAAAAAATGTCTTACCGGGGTAACCCAGGAAGAGGTTGGTAAAAAAATCGCAACGGCAAAATATAACTTTTTCATTTACGGACTTTATTCAAGAACCGAAGCCACGAATGTGTATAATATCACCCTCAAAACAAAAGAAGGTGTTCAACCTATGAAATATTTTACCCGGGTTCAAGCCTTAGCCAGGGCAATTATTAATATTGTAGGGGATTTTCAGACATCGGTGAATTTTTTCGGGGAATTATTCGAAACTTTTGAATCGGTGAAAAAGCTTTTTGAAAAGAATAAAAATATAAATGTCATGTTTTACTGATTCAATATCACGCCACACTCGATATGCTGAGTATTGGGGTATTGATCGAAAAGAGCGAGTCCCGTGAGACTATAGCCCCCTTGTTTCATAAACTTCTCCACATCCCGCGCCTGGGTTGCCGGGTTACAGGAAATATAAATTATTTGCTTGGGATTAAAAGTAAGAATTGTCCGGATAATCCGGATGGTCAGTCCTATCCGCGGGGGATCAATAATCAGGGTTGTATTATTACCCGGGAAGGGGAATAAAGCATCGGTCACCTGGTTGACGGATGCATGAATTGCCTGAACATTCTTAATGCCATTTCTCTTCATATTGGACCGGGCAAGAGCGACCTGATTTTTATCTTTTTCAATAAGCAATCCACCTTCGAATCCCTCCCCTGATAAACAAGAGAAAAAACCAATGCCTCCGTACATATCAATAAAAAACTTTTCCGTTTTCCATTTCCCGGCCCAGGTTCCAAGATTATTGTGGAGGTATTTGTTTGCCTGGAAAAAGCTGTCCCCATGAACAGTAAAGACTTTTGAACCGATCGTCATCTCTGTCGACCGTCCGGTGAGTTGATGTACTATCGGCGAAGTTGCAACCTTGTTATCCTGTCCGGCAATGGCTTTCAACTGTTTGATTTCCGGGCGTAGAAGTGGAAATATTATCTGTTTATTTTTCAATAGCTTCTGCAAAGCCGGGTCCAAAAGAGGACACTGGTCAATATCAACGATCTGATGGGAATTCTGTTTAAAAAATCCTATTTTTTTATCCGCGCAATCGACCTGGAATTGTACCCGTACCCGGTATTCCCATTCCGGGGAAGGAAACACCTCAACTTCCGGTAATTCCTTTAATTTTCCAATTCTTTGGAGAGACTCAATAAGGATATTCTTTTTTTCATCAACCTGTATTGGATATGAAATATGCTGCCAATCGCAACCGCCGCAGGAAGCATAATAAGGACAGGGAGCTTCCCTCCGCCCGGGAGCCGGCCGGATAATATCGGTCGGTTCGGCGATAATGACACCGCCATTTTTATCCGTCTGCCTCACATTTACCACTTCCCCGGACAACACATTTTTTACAAAGAGGGTTTTACCTTCCGACCATCCAAGCCCATACCCCCCATAAACAAGTTTTTTAATTTCTACATGAGTAAAGGTTTTCAATCTGTCCCCCTGGTATTTTGTAATAGCATTACCCAGGCTGCGCCCCCAACCCAAATAATTAATCTATTACAAAGTTGCCGTTGTGAAATTTTTTGATTTCCCGCGAACCTGCGTTTCGCTATTATTCCGCATATTCTTGTTAAAAAACAAGAATATGTGGAATAATAGCATAAAACCCTATAAATTTAAAGAGTGGTTGATGAATAGAGGTAACACAATTTTTAATAAAATTATGATGGTTTTCCTTTTTTCTATTCCTTTTAAAGAAAGGGGTAATTAATTTCAGGAAATAGTTGATAATTCGTTTATAAATTATCATACTTACCATTGAGGTTACAATGTGAAAACAATTCTGGTGATTGATGATATTGAATATGTACGTAAAACTATAGGGAAGATTCTTCGCAGTCATGGCTTTACGGTATATTCAGCTGCGAATGTAAGTGAAGCCACAGACACAATAAAAAAGGTGCGGATAGATTTGCTTATTACCGACATCGTCATGCCCAAGAAAAGCGGGATTGAATTACTCATTGATTTAAGGAAAGAGCTTGAGAATACAAAAATTATAGTGATTACCGGAAAAGTCTCTCCCGAAGCAGAAGATTTCAGAAATTTAGTAATAGATTATGGGGTATCCGCAATTCTCTATAAACCATTCAAAAAGAAAGAACTTCTTGAAACTGTGGAAAAAACGTTGGCTTCTCATTAAACATACGGAAATTGTTGACAATTCGCCTGTAAATAATAATACTTGCAATTGAGGACAAATTTGAAAACAATTCTGGTAATTGATGATATAGAATATGTACGCAAAACTATAGGGAGGATTCTTCGCAACGAGGGATTTACGGTATATGAAGCCGGGAATGTCAAAGAAGGCACGGATATTATCAACCGGAACCGGATAGATGTGCTTATTACCGATATCGTGATGCCTGAAAAAGGCGGGATTGAATTACTTATGGATTTAAGAAAGGAGCTTGAGAATACAAAAATTATTGTGATTACCGGAAAAGTCTCTCCCGAAGCAGAGGCTTTTAGAAACTTAGTAAAAGAATATGGTGTATCCGCGATTCTTTTCAAACCATTCAAAAAAAAGGTACTGCTTGAAACTGTAGATAAAATTCTGGGTTCTCATTAAATTTAATTTTTTTTAATAAAATTGCTAAATCTTGTCTTTTTACCGGAAAAAAAATATGATATCCTCTGTTTATACGGAACCGACGCAAAAAAGGAAAATCAAGTGAAGGAACAATACGTACATGGCTATAACCAAAAAGAAAACATACGTCTTCAGGATCAGGCATCAACCCTTGTCGAATTATTGCATTCGGATACGATCTATCCGGACGGGAGTAAAATCCTCGAGGCCGGATGCGGCGTAGGCGCCCAAACGATTACGTTAGCCCGCAATAATCCGAACACAGCTATCACCTCAATTGATATTTCCCCGGTTTTGCACCACTATGCAAGCCTATCAGAATAGTATATTACGGAGGAACTATGGAAAATAAAAAGGCTTTAACAGCGCCGTGTGGCCTTGACTGTTTTAACTGCGACATTCACGAAAATAATCTGACACGAGAACTGACAGAGTTCTTCCACACTCAATTTGGTGTGCCCCGGGATAACATTGCATGCAAAGGCTGCCGTCAGCAAGGGGGTAAACACTTTCATTTGCCGCAGGAGGGGTGTGCGACACTGAATTGTGTTAAAACCAGGGAAGTGGAACTTTGCTCCTACTGTGATGATTTCCCCTGCGCTTTATTAGCACCAACAGCAGACAAAGCCGCCCAGTTCCCTCACAACATGAAAGTATATAATCTTTGCCGTATCAAAAAAGTGGGACTTGAATCCTGGATAGAAAATGAGGCCGGGGAGATTCGAAAAAAATACTTTACCAAACCTTTTGCCGTGGGAAAAGGACAGGCTGATTAAAAGAGCGGGGTAATGTGTATTTCTTTGAGCTCATGGAGGATAAATCATAATTATGGACGGAACAATACGAGCGAACATACGCCAGGGTCTTAATGTCAGGATCGTTCTTAAAAAAGACCAGAGGAGCGGCGCATTAACAGAAGGAATTGTCAAAGATATTCTGACTAATTCCTCTTCACATCCCCATGGTATAAAAGTAAGATTATCGAGTGGAGAAGTCGGACGAGTCAAAGAAATCTGTCAATAAAGGAGACACGGAACGAGCATTCTATTTATCGCGACTATCAGAGGTTTGGACAGATTACCCCGGCAATGAGATTAATTTACTTGCTTTTTTGAAATGTCTGTAATATTATTGTTCACTTAAAAAATCACTTTGGAGATGTTGTATGAAAAAAGTAATGCAAATTGCCTTATTACTCATAATGTTTTTTTTCACCACCGTTGTTTTGTCAGGGGAGATAGATGAAGATCCATTAAAGAAATTATTTGCCATTTCGGGGATCGACAAACAAATCGCTGAAATTCCGGGAATGATCCAAATGGAAATCGAAGGGGTAACCCGACAAGGATCACCAATCCCTGATAACGGATACGAGAAACTCCTCGGTGTCATAGGAAGTACGTTCCAGGTGACAGAAATTCTATCTACGATTAGTACAGAAGTAAAAAAGAATATTACAGAACCGGCAATAAACAAGCTCCTTCTTTGGTATGAATCCGATTCAGGCAGGATGCTCACTCAAGCAGAAGAAAATGCAGCGACTCCTCAAGGCTATCAAGAGATGACGGACTCGGCTGAATCTCTTCTGGCAGATGAAAAACGTGTAAAATTTGCAAAAAAGCTGGACAATCTTATTAAGGCAACTGACATGGCGATGCAAATTCATGAAAATACTACGGCAGCAGTGTTTATGGCTATTTCAACAGTTTTGAATCCAAGTCAGGAATTAAATATGAAAGATTTTAAGGCTGAGATGTCTGCACAAGCAGTTCAGTTACGAACAGATATTGAACAGATTACCATTTTATCCTTCGTATATAGTTATAAAGATATAGAAATGACTATACTGGAAAAATATTACAAGTTTCTTGAGCAACCGGATACGAGAAAATTCAATGAAAGTGTAATGAATGGAATAAAGACCGCATTTAATCAATCAATTGAAAAAATGGTTCATTCATTAGTCGCTACTTTTAGCAAACAGGAAAAAAAAAGTTAACTCATGGTTTTTATCAGAATACATCGTCCCAATAGCTGCATGAATCCCGGAGTATTTGAAACCTATGTGTACAAAGGTGAATGCATATGAGTAAAATTATTATCGGCACAAGCGGGTATTCTTACAAAGACTGGGTGGGTCCGGTTTATCCCCCCGGCACCACTCCCAATGACTATTTAAATCTTTACGCGAAGGAATTTTCTATTGTAGAACTTAATTTTTCCTACTATAAAATGCCCGACCACAAGATGCTTGAACATATGCTTTTAAAAACTCCTCCGGAGTTTCTTTTTAGTATAAAAGCACATAAAAGCCTTACTCACGATATCGATTCTTCAAGCGAAGAAAATTCGAAAATCTATAAAGAAAATGTATATCCCCTTATTGAATCAAACCGGATCGGAGCACTCCTTTTTCAGTTTCCCTATAGCTTTCATTACACCGTACAAAACAGAAAGTACCTCGATAAACTCTGCCGGGGCTTTGAAGGTCTTCCCACGGCTTTTGAGTTCCGGTCGGATGAATGGATAAAAGAAAGCGTATTCGAGACTCTAAAAGAACGAAAAATCAGTTTTGTAAATGTAGACGAACCACCCCTGCCAAAGCTTATCCCCCCCACGGATGTGGTAACCGCAGACCCGGGGTATATACGATTTCACGGCAGAAATAAAGCGAATTGGTGGAAAGGGACAAATGTATCCCGGTACGATTACCTTTATGACAAGGAAGAAATAAACACCTGGATCTCAAAAATAGCAGGTATTATGGAAAAGGTGAAAATACTCCTTGTGGCTTTCAATAATCACTACAAAGGCCAGGCAGTAAAAAACGCGCGTATGTTAAAAGAGATACTCAAAGAAAAAGGTATCGGCGAAGTGCTGTAATCTTTACAGCTGAAGTGCTGTAATCTTTACGTTTCCTTTTCGAGTTCTTTTAATGCAAGGGCGCATGTATACACACTCCCTACTCCGAAAATAAAATTGGTAATTCGAAGTACTTCCATTATTTCCTCCTTCGTCGCCCCTGCTTCCATCGCCTGCTTAGCCAGGACAATCACTCCCCCGACAGCCCCCCGGGACGCGTCTAAAGCCACCGCAATAAGAAGTTTCATTTTTTTGGAAAGGGCGCCATCCTCGTACAAAGCCATAGCCCTGGTTTTTTCGATAAGATCATAAAGATCTTTATCTAATGTATTAACGATATCCAAAGGTCTTTCAGCCATAATCACTCCTTTTTGTTGTTTAATGAATGTCATTCTAATGGTCGGTTATGCTGATATGACTGTCAAGTTTTTTTATGAGGAAATCATAATATCACTGAAAAGCTTTATGATGAGAAAATAAAAGTGAGGGGGTGGCTTTTTCAACTTCCGGCTTTTCCTGCAAAATAAACCATGAAAGAGGGAAGGTGGTATACCAAGGAGGGTTTGGGCAAGCCCGTAACACTGGCGTTAACCGGCCCTCCCCTTTAGCAATGTTAAATGTCATCCTGGACATATTATTACAGATCTATCCATTCATCCCTGCTTATACCAGCTTGTTTAAGTAATCTTGACAATAAATCGATGCTTATTTCTTTTTTATGAGGATTAGGAACAGTAAGAACAACATCTCCTTTTAACATATAAGGGTGTTTTCCTTCCTGATACGGTCCGATAAAACCAAAGAGCTTTAATTTTTTAACGAATTCCTTCCAGGAGATTGGTTTTAATTTACTCATGAAATAGGAATTTCCTTTGGCTCATCAATTTTGATATCATCTATTATAGGTATTTTTAGATTATGTTTTAATCGTAAAATTATCCAACCTTCAAGAACTTCAATAAGGTTATTTCGGCATTCTTCAAGGGTCTTGCCGGAAGCCCAGACACCTTTTAATACATCTATTTCACCATAAAATGGCTCTTCATCTTCTATAATCTCGTAATGTGCTTTTGATAAAGCTTTCTGAATATATTCCTGTATCATATTCTCACCTCTTTATTATTATATCAAATATAAAAGAAAATTGCAGGTTAAAGTTAAAAAAAAAACGATTTTAGTAAACTAATCATGATTATAAAATATATTCATCCCCTTATAATCAACAGACATTATTATACGGATTTACACAAATAATAGTGAGTGGACGGTTTTTTTTGCTTCCGGCTTCTTGCAAAATAAACCATGAAAGAGGGATGATGGTATACCACGGAAGGATCCACCTAACGGGCATTATTTTATTCAGTTATTGCCCGGTCATTCGAGAAATAAATTTTCGATTAACAAACCAACGATCCGAGGCTTTCCCAATTCTACATAATGGTTTTTATTTCCTCTTCTCAAATTTGTCACTTCCATAATATAGAGTTATACATACTTCTTTTACTCTTGAGTCTTTCCGTATGTATATATTATCACAATTTCACGATATTAGGGATCTACCTGGATTTGCTTTTCACTTCCCCATGTGTGTAATATGGTGATCCATCCACGATTAAGGCTATTATCTTTATTTACCCTTTTAATCGCTTCTTTGGCCATGTCAAACATCGCTGTTTGAATCGAATGGCATTGCCTTTGATACTCGGTACTGGAACGGCTGACTTTGATAGCCGCTTTTCGAATATACAAGAGTTGATTATGAGCAAAGCGGTGAAGTTATTAAAAGAGAGCAATAAGGTATTATGAAAATTCTTTAAAGGTGAGGAAATTTAACGCTTACTGCAATTCCATTTCCCCTAAGGATATACTTGTAGCATAATTTCCATCTAAATCTATTTTAATATACCCGTTTGGCAGTTGATAATTATTAATAAGACCTCCTACTTCGACAACAATATAATAAGTACCACCATCAAATTCTTTTACATTGCCGTCCGGTTGTCCGATACCTGCAGCGTATCCCTCCACAACCAGTTCACATGTACCAGAATCGATGCTATCAAAGTTAATACCAACAGGTGTTTGAATAGCCGGGGGGCTATCATAAACTATTACATAAAAAGTTCCTCCATCTTCTGCCGCAGCGTCTGTCAGAGTCACTGTAATGGTTCCGGGATCACCAACTGGCTCCGGACAACCCAAAAATCCAAAGATCAAAATAATCAAAACGACTAAGCACATTAAATTTCTTTTCATAAATACCCCTTCTATTAGATTTATGCTAAAGCTGAAAGTTCATGTAAAAATTTGGATAGCTTGCTCAACACACAATTTCTTACTTGACTAGCAATAATACAAAAAGGATAATCCAAATCAACCTCGGAATCAAGACACTTTTTTAGTAATTTTCAAAAATCTTAAAATGAGTCCTCCAATTAAAATTCTTTTATTCGGTACGGGTTTAATATTTCAAAATTTGCTCCGGGGCATAAATTGGTTTTAGCGGATTATATGAAAACAGCCAATCGATATTTCTTATTAATTGATCTCTTTCTAAACTCCATACAGTATCTTTCGTTCTTACCATTTCCATCCGTTTTCCCTCGGTAATAAAGTAAATATTTGACTTTGACTTCCTTGTTTTTTTTAATTCAGCAGCAGTAATGCAGATACCTCGCTGCCTATAACTATGAAAAATGCAATTATATTTGCATTTTTCATAGTTATAATAGTAGATTTACGTGCATTTATCGAGCATATAAATAAATTCAGGAGAATTGCGTTCCATTAATAAAATATATTTCCCGCTTGCAGAGACCCTGAATCTCCTATAATATAAGCGAAACATTATGAGCGTGGAAGAAATAAAAAAAATTCTGCACAATGAGAAAATAAATCTCTATAAAGCGATGGAATATGTTTTGTCGTTTTATACTCAAGTTCACAGCTCAATTATTAATATCAGAGATAATCTCTTTACAAGCGCATTCACTTCGAATCAAACATGGAAAAGCGAGCTTTCAAATGGCAATGCGAGCCTGAGCTTTCCGGAATATACCCTTCAGAGTGTGGAGGGAGAAATACAGAACAATTCGGAGAGTATCATTGTCGTGTTAAATAATATCCAGGTGATTCAGAATTCCCTTCTTAAGACGCCGGATAAGTTAACTATTCAGGATATTCAAAATATACAAAAAGCAAATGATTACACTCTTAATTTTATTCAACGTCTTTATTCCCGGGATAATATGGCACTCATCGCGGATCAGCGGCTTAAACTCGCGAAAGCAGTAAGAAATAATGTGGTAAAGATATTCGAAAACAGCATAACACCATATATCGATAAAGTGGAATCGATTCTTGTTGATGAATACAAAATAAACATCCGGCCGATATTACGGAGAATCATCGGCGCACATACCAATTACGGAGGGGATCCCTTTAAATTCGATCTTTTAATAAAAGAAAAATGTTCGACAACCTCGATTCAGTATCATCAGGATATAATCCTGGCGGCCATCGCCGACCTTGCCAAATCCGACGATGCCCTGGTAAAAGAATTGAAAGCCAGGTATATTACCCCGGAAACCCAATTACAGGCAGGGAAAATCTATAAGCTTAAGGAAATTGCATCCCGGTCAATCGCCCAGGTAAGCAGTCTTGCAAAACTCGAAGGCTTTCTCGTGACGGTTCATAATCTCTATCAGCCTCTCACTCTTTTTCAACGGATCGTTACGTTTTTAAAAAAAATAATAACCGGAAAAGAGATGAATTTTCCCAAAAAAGACCTTTATTTCTTTTATTCCTCCCGTACCGGCCGGCTGGAAAAAAGACAAACATCGATAAAAATTCTTATAAAAGATATAAATAGCCTGAAAGTTTTTTTAGCCAAAGTGAAAGAAACCGTGGATTTTTATTCATATACGAAAACATCCAATTTGAGTTCTGTCAAAGACATGGAAAATGTCATCGATAACAGCATCTCGGCGATGAATACCATTTATACCCAATGTCTTGGTTTACGGGATTGGCTGGTATGGAAGAAAAATATAAGCAGGCTCGATAAAATACCCCTGAATCAGCAGGAAGAGTTTAATGAACTCCTCCTCGCAATCAATTATCATCTCATAATCAGCAAACAACAGCTTCGGGATATGATGAAAAAGCATTAAACATACACCCTCTCCACCCTGTTCGTCACAAGACAGGTCACTTCATAGGGAATGGTCCCCATAATATCGGCGATCTCTTCCGCATCCGGTCCTGTTGGGTCCGGTCCGAAAAGCGTCACTTCATCGTACTGTTCCACTTCGGGATTCGGCCCCAGATCTATCATGCACTGGTCCATACATACCCTGCCAACGATGGGATATCGTTTTCCTTTGATAAGGACCTCACCCCGATTGGAGAGAAGTCTGCTGTAACCGTCGCCATACCCCACGGGAATCGTGGCGATATAGGTAGTTTCTTTTGTCTTGTATGTCATGCCGTAGGATATTGGGGTATCCGGGGGCACTTTTTTGATAAATACAACCCTGGTTTTAAGCTCCATAACAGGTTTAATATTCAATTCCCGGTTCTGTTCCTTTGACGGATAGTAGCCGTAAAGCAAAATCCCCGGCCTTACCATATCATACGCCAATTCAGGCATACTCATAATCGCGCCTGAATTAGAAGCATGGATGACACCCGGATCAATTCCATTCTCTTTAATCGCTTTGACAGTCTCGTTAAAAATCCGGACCTGTTCAAGAGTGAAACTGTTATCGTTCATATCCGAACCGGCAAAGTGGGTACAGACACCATTCAGCTTTAAAAAAGGACTTTTCTCGATCATCCCGGCGATTTTCACCGCTTCATCCGGCTGACAGCCGATCCTTCCCATTCCCGTATCAATCTTAAGATGTACTTCCAGCACAAAATTATCCTGTTTCCCTTCCTGGTCAAGCAAAGATACAAAATCCCCGGATGAAATGACGGGAATAATATGATAATAAAAGAGAGACGGAATCTCTTCGGGGAGTTGAAGACTAAAGAGAATAATGGGGCATGTGATACCCGCTTCCCGTAATTCAATACCCTCCCCGACCGTTGCAACCCCAAGACAATCGACCCCTGAATGAATTGCCGCTTTCGCTATTTCGATCGCCCCATGTCCGTATGCATTTGCTTTAACGGCCATGCAAATATTCATCAAAGGATTTAACCCTCTTCGAATTGCATTAATATTATGTTTGAGATTACTCAAATGTATAATTGCCCGGGTTGCTCTCATATATTATAATAGTACAAAAAAATGAGCTTCTACTCAATAGAATACGACAGTGAATTGTAAAGTTAAAGACCACATCCACAGGAGGTGGCTTCATTTTGCTTGTTAACATCCCCGGAGAAATTGAATTATTTTAATAAACATTATATAATCAGAGAGGTTGATAGGATTTGCTTTGAAAATCCATGATACCTGGAAAAACCTCAACTTTTTTAGAAAGAAGGACTATTGTGGATACAAAAAACTATATGTTTTCCCTTGAATTTTTAGTGAGGGATTATGAATGTGATCTCCAGGGAGTCGTGAACAATGCCTGTTATCAACACTATTTCGAACATACCCGCCACGAATTTTTAAAAGAAAAAAACCTGGATTTCGCGCAGATGCATAATGACGGGATTGATGCAATGGTTGTCCGGGCAGAAATCGAATATAAGCAGCCTCTTAAAAGCGGAGACCAATTTATTGTGGGGTTATCGGTGGAAAAAAAGGGCAGAACCAGGATCGTTTTTTTACAGGACATTTACCGGCTATCCGACGATAAACTTATGTGTACTGCGCTTTTTGATACCGTATGTATAGAACAGGGAAAACCGATTAAGCCGGATCATATTTTTTCGAAGATGACCGCCCGGTAAGAGTGATGTATCAATCTGTACAAGCAGCTGTTTATAAAAAAGCAATGGCTTTTGTAAGTCGTAAAAAGGAGGCATCCTGTGTTAAAAAAAGAATTGAGAGACCGCCTTGAACATTCCGTGCTCATGGCTGACGGCGGCATGGGGACTATGATCCAGAACCTCGCGGCTACCCCCGTGAAGTGTGTCGAAGCATTGAATCTATCTCATCCGGAAATTGTCCGGGAAATACATACACAATTTATACAAGCAGGCGCGGAACTCATCGAAACAAATACTTTCGGGGCAAACAGACTGATGCTCCAGAAGTACGAACTGAATAAGAAAGTGAAAGAAATAAACGCTCAGGGTGTCCGGTGCGCAAAACAAGCTATCCGCCCGGGGTGTTACATCGCCGGTTCCATCGGTCCGTTTATCCCACCCACGGAAGAAATCTCCGATGATGACAGAGAGTATTACCGGGAAATAATTATTGAGCAGGCAACCGTTCTTTTGGAAGAAGGTGTCGATATCATTATCTGCGAGACCTTTGCCAATATCCGTCATTTATGTTTCACAGCAAACACAATAAAAGAGATATCCGGAATTCCCGTCATCACCTCCATGACAATCGGACCCTCCTTTGTGACCTATGACAGCCTCGATGTGTTTACTGCCGTGGAAAAACTCACAGCCTGCAATACCGATAGTATCGGCTTTAATTGCGGACATGGAATTCAAATTATTGAGACTGCTTTGGAGAGACTCGGGGCCATTGATCTCCCCCTCACAGTGATGCCAAACGCCGGTTTGCCCGAACGGATAGGGGGACGGATTATTTTCGGAATATCCGAAGAATACTTCGCGGAAAAAGCCCTCTCTTTTGCACGTCTCGGGGCCCGGATAATCGGGGGCTGCTGTGGAATAACCCCGTCAGATATCGCCGCCGCCTCTGCCAGGCTGCAAAAGGAAAAAATCGTCCGGAAGCAGAGAAAAAGAAAACACCTCGAAGCAGTAAAAGAATCGATACCCTTTAAAAAAGGAGCATTCCTGAAAAAAATAGACCCTATCCGCCTTCCGGTTATTTGTGAGATCGATCCCCCGGCAAAACTTGACCTGACAAGAAATCTCGAGGCTATTGTTGCGGTAAAAGAGGCGGGTGCCCATGCAGTGAGCATGGCGGACAATCCCCTGGCAAAAGTAAAGGTAAGTAATCTCGCTTTTGCCGCCCTGGCAAAACAAAAAACAGAGATTAGCATTATTCTTCACCTCACCGGCAGAGACCGGAATCTTATCGGGCTTCAATCGTACATGCTCGGGGCCCATGTTCTCGGGATCGAGGGACTGCTCCTTATCACCGGAGACCCATCCCACGATCAGACCGGGCCGAGTAATGTATTTGATGTTGATGCCATCGGTCTTGTCAAAGCAGGGGTCGGGATCAATAACGGAAAAAACCTCCTCGGCAAAGATATAGGAGAAGAAACAAACTTATCCCTCGGGGTAGCGGTAAACCCGAACATGAAAGATTACAGCGTCCAGGTAAAACGGCTCAAGCGTAAGGTTGATGCAGGCGCCCAATTTGTCATGACCCAGCCATTGTTTGAACCGGCAAAAATCCGGGAATTCTGTGATAAAACAGGGGAGCTTGGAATAAAACGATTTATCGGGATTTTTCCCATTATTGCCGCACGCACAGCCGAATACCTCCATAATGAGGTCCCCGGTATTGTTATCCCGGAGACCTTAAGAGATGCATTGGCAAAAAAGGAACATGACAAAGAATACCAGGTAAAAACAGGGATTGAGTTTACCATCAACCTCATCAGGCAGACCGCGGGGATTATTGACGGGCTTTATTTGATAGCACCCCACACCAGGCCGGAGCTCCTCGCAGAATTAGTAAAATTCAGTTTAGAGTTGTAAACGTCACTGTTTTTAGCAGCACAAGGTCTCGAGTAATCCCACATAATACTGTGCTATCAGCAAGGCATCGATAATATCAATCTCCCCGGAACAGTTCACATCGGGACATGGACCGAAATCACAATTACACCCCGCCAAGCTCACATAACATTGGGCTATGAGGAGGGCATCAATAATATCAACAAAACCATCCTGATTCGCATCGGCACATTCGGGATACTCCGGTTCTTCCACCGGATCGGGTGTTGCCTGACTGAAAACCGGGGAACAAAACAGCACCAGGCTGATAAACACAATGCCGACAGTTACATACTTCTTTTTCATAATTTCTCCTTGCATTATAAATAAGATACATGAAAAGTATATTACTATTTTTCCATTTGTCGACTATGC
>JAFGRV010000221.1 GCA_016934975.1 Spirochaetales bacterium
AAGGAAACTGATAGTCTTAAAAAGAGTGGAGTAAGAATGAAAGAATCGAATATTTCACCTGTAAAAATAATTATGATTGCCCTTCTGTTATTCTCTTTGTTATACTGCTTTGTTACCTTGTTTATTTTCGATATTATGATCGTGAGAGGCCATTCGATGGAGCCGACTTTTTCACAGGGAGACATTATTTTTGTAAATAAACTCGCCTACGGGCTTTTAATACCCTTTAAAAACGAGTACATTACCACATGGGGATATCCGAAGCATGGTGATATCGTTCTATTCAGAGATCCGGAAGAAGGAAAAAAGACGGTGAAACGATGTATTGCGGTACAAAATGATCCGATAGAATACAGAGATTCAAAATTATATATTGCGGGAAATCACCTCCCCTTTAATCCTTTACAACATTATACCCTCGATATCCATTTAACAGAGGTTCCGGATCATACTATTTTTGTTCTGGGAGATAATCCGGCCCACTCCATTGATTCGCGGCATTTTGGATATATACAGGTGACACATATTTTAGGGAAAGTCATTTTCAACTAGGTTGAATTCCGATTGTTGGTTTTTAAATTGGTGTATTTCAATTAAGAGTATTACAAAGAATAAAATTTCAGAAAGGCACAAATAGTAAGGGGTGTGAAAAAATTTTCAGGTAAAAAAAGATTAGTCATTTTTATTATTTTTCTCATAGTACTGCTCATTCCACTGATTCTCCGGCTTACCAACATCATGCTCTTTTCACCCCCGGATGATGACGGGAATGAAACCCGAAGGCCGGTTATTGAACGGGGGCCAATTTTAGACAGGAATGGAGAAATACTCGCGATCCAGACAAAATTAAAGACCGTTGCCGCATGGATTCCCTATATCGACGATGCCGAAACAAGTGCCGAACTTCTCTCCGGAATACTCGATATAAAAAAAGAGAAAATTATTAACATCCTTAATGACACATCACATAATTATGTTTTTATTAAACGGAAAGTAACCCCCACGGAATCAGATAAAATTCAACTCTTAAAAGATGAAAATAAACTAAAAGGCATCCTCCTGGACGACGAATTCGCACGAAGCTACCCCCAGGCAAAACTCGTATCCCATGTTCTTGGTTTTGTTGATATCGATAATATCGGGCTGGATGGAATTGAACTGACGTATAACGACGATCTTTCACCCCCGGAAAACCTTAATGAAACCAAAAAGATATACGGTAATCAGCTCTTCCTGACCATAGATATCAACCTTCAATATATGATACGCCAAATTGCACTGGACGCCTATACTTCCTACAAGGCTGATTCGGTGATGATCATGATGATGGATGCTAAAAACGGTGAAATTGTAAGTTATGTCTCCCTGCCCGATTTTAATCCGAATGAAATCAGCAAATCAACCCGGACAGAACGTAAAAATCAACCGATTCTATTCTCCTATGAACCGGGATCCGTATTCAAGATTTTTTCCATAGCGGCACTTTTGGATTTAGGGGGCATCACCCCGGAAACGGAATATATCTGTACGGGAATCTATGACGAGGTATCGGAACCGATTACCTGTCTCGGCATCCACGGAAGAGTAAATCCCTCCCGGATTATAAAATTATCCTGCAATGTCGGTGCCTGTTATGCTTCGGAAACAGTGGAATCCAAAGCCTTTTACGATAGGCTCTCTGCCTTTGGTTTCGGGAAAAAAACAGGGATTGATTTCCCGGGAGAAACAGCAGGCATCTTTAGTTCGGTATCGGACTGGTCCCAAAGAACAAAACCATCCATCGCCTTCGGCCAGGAAATATCGGTATCTGTTTTACAAATGATAACCGCTGCCACAGCCCTCACCAATAATGGGACCTTGCTAAAACCGATCATCGTAAAAAAAATATTATCCCCGGAAGGAAAACTCCTATCGGAGTTTAAAAGAACCCCCCTCCGCCAGGTCATTTCATCCCATACTGCGATGGAAATGCTTAAAATGATGGAAACAGCCACGGAAGAAGGAGGAACAGCCCGGAGGGCAAAGGTTGATGGGATACGCATATCCGCAAAAACAGGTACTGCCGAGGTGTTTGATACGGAATCGGGGAAATATTCGGAGACACACTATATTCCATCAATCTTAGGAATTTTTCCCACGGAAGACCCGGCGTATATCGTGTATATTGTCATCGACCACCCCAAAGGTGACAATTACTACGGGAGCAGGCTGGCGGCGCCTTTATTAAAAGAAATTGTAGAAAATATGATCTCCATGACCGGGGTCACATCGGATAATGAGCGAATTATCCAACACCCCGGGGATATCCGGCTCTCCATCCCTGCGGCAATTGAACTTGGCAGTACGATGCCGGACCTCACAGGGTACCCCAAAAGACTTCTCCTTTCACTATTCAAACGAAAAGAAATTACCGTAAATATAAAAGGAGAAGGATACGTAAAACGACAAAATCCTCCCCCTGGTACTGAAATCGTTACCGGAATGAAAATAACCCTGGAGTTAGAATGAGTATTTATGAGAACAATCTGCAAACCCTCCTTAAACAGGCACCCTATCTGCAACATATTTCATCCGCCGGGAAAACAGAGGAACTTGAAATAATAACATCACCCCGGGGAGTGGTATCGGGAAAATATAAGGGTCACTATATCCATTCAC
>JAFGRV010000222.1 GCA_016934975.1 Spirochaetales bacterium
CGCCTTGCGAGGGTACTCGCCTTGCGAGGGTACTCGCCTTGCGAGGGTACTCGCCTTGCGAGGGTACTCGCCTTGCGAGGGTACTCGTTTGAGGGAAAGATCATGAATCAATTATAAAAATTCAGGATTTTTGCTGAAACCTCTATTTCCTGTTTTTCTTGAAAGAATATTATGCCGAAGATTGAATATATACACCGGATTACCGGGATGTGAAAGAGGTATAAAACAGGTGAGACGATTTATTACAATACTGCTGTTCATTTTTATAATTATGCACGTATACCCGGAAGCTAAATTTTCCGGTATGGATCTGGGAGAATCAAATACTCTCCTGTTTAAACTTTCAACCGATTCACCGGGATACGGGAAATACGAAACCCTTTTCCAATCTCAACTAAAAACAGGAGAACTAAAACAACTCACATGTTTTCCCGAACAAATGATACTCCTGAAAGATTCAAAAGAAGTCCGGATCCACAACAGATTCGGAGTTTTCCGGGTAAATACACAGTTGGGGGAAATAGAAGCAATCGATCTTTTTTCTTCATTTGTAAAGACAAATACTTTGAAAGTGGGAAAACTCCCGCCGATTCAAAGCTCTCCGGATGGAAAGTATCTTCTATATATATCCGAACCTCAAAATGCATATGGAAACCTCACACTTTATGATATCGATAAAATGGAAGAATATCTTGTTTCGGAAAAAGTTGATCTTGATTTTAATAATCCCCCCGGATTATGGTCTCCGGATTCCCAGTACTTTATTTATAGCAAAAAGGACAGTATTTATTACTTTTCAATGAATCACCTGGAGGAAAACAGAGTTTTTGCTGAAAACATGAGAATAATCGGAGACGGGGTGCTTAAGAATGTGAGCTGGGCTGATAAAAATACCTTATACTACATCAAAGGAACCTTTGTCTATAAAATCTTAAGCAGTGAATTCTTTTCCCGGGCATTTTATAAAGACGTCTTAAGGATCGGGACCGTCTCGGGAAAAATACCCTTTGATTTTGATCCTAATTTCGATACCTTCTGGATCGGACCGGATGGTAAAAAAATCCTTTTAAGCAAAGAAGGAAGAAATCTTTTTCTCTATTTTCTTAAATCCGATGATTTTACCTCTGTAGGTGATGTACAATCCCTCCCCTATCTCTATCTTCCCAATAATTCACAAATTTCCCGTATTATCTGGTCAAAAGAAGACCAGATCACCGTACTTGCCCGGAAAATCATATCAGGAAAAAAAAGTATCAATCTTTTCAGAATTGCCGTGAAAGAAGATAAAGCATTTTCATCGTTTATGAAAACAGATGATGATGATGTCACGGATCTGATACTCTCTCCTGATGAAAAATCAGTCGTCCTGATAAAGGAAAATAAGGTAGAACTCCGGAATTATTTAAGCTGGCAGCTATCAGCGATTATCAACCATCCCAATGCTCTTAATGCTATCTGGCAGAACGAAAATGAACTGGTGATAGCAGGTGAATATACCTCGATTCTCTATAATTTTCTCCTGAAAAAAACAACCCTTCTTTCACTCTCACAAACCGGAGATTATGGATTTTCCGAGGATGAACAATCGGTGATTATGAAACTTCAAGGGAAAACATATGCCCGCAAGATTGATAATTCAAGTTGGAAGCCCGTATCCGGCATAAAAACAAAAAAACCGGACAGTGAATCGGAATCCTTCAGGGTATATATTTCGGAATCACAAACAGGTTTATTTGAGAATATGATAATGGTCCGTAATATTGAAGCGGAAACCTACGGGACCTTTCCTCTTTTTGAAGAACCCAGGAGTATCCAATTCGAACCCTTTCCGGAAAAAGATGACAAAATAAGCTTCGATGTTTTTAATCATGGGTCCAGGCTCAGGAGACGGGAGGTTTCTTTAGTTTTTAATGTCATTGATTCAATACAGGGACTAACGACAATTTTGAATGTTCTCTCGGATTATCATATCAATGCTACTTTTTTCATCAATGGTGAAGCTATTGTGCGGTATCCCGGGGGTATTACGGAAATAGCGAACTCGGGACATGAGGTCGGATCACTTTTTTATTCATATTTTAATATGACGAACTCAAAATATAATCTGGATAAGGAATTCATTAAAAAGGGGCTCGGAATAACCGAAGATGAATATTTTGCCGCGACAGGTCATGATCTCGACCTCTACTGGCACGCCCCTTATTATTTTGTTAATTCCGGTATTATCGAAGCCTCGAAAGAGATGAATTATACATATGTCGGTAAAGATATTGATACCATGGACTGGGTCTCTGAAAATGAATCAAGTATTACAAGAGGAATATATCTTACTTCTTCCGAACTCATCGAAAAAATCATGAAAGATAAAAAACCGGGTTCAATCATTCCGATTCTTGTGGGTTTACCCCAGGGGAAAAGAAAGGATTATCTCTTTCAGAAGCTCGATACTCTCATTAATGCCCTGTTGAATAAAGGATATACAATTGTTCCGGTTTCTACTCTTATCAGGCATGCAAAATAAAATATCCATTTTTTTTCTAAAACTATTGAAAACTATTCCTGAAACAGTTACGATTTATTTTGTTATTTATTAATATTTGTGATATTGGTATTTGATAGAGATATAAGTGCAGGCAGTAAAAAGATAGTAAATAATTTTTAAATTTCCCTATAGTTTATGGGAAAATATGTCGAAATACAATGTGAGGAAGTCTGCATTTTATATGCGCTGTTTGTACATACAGTCCATTAAAACTGTAATGAGGAATGTAACGTTATGACTATAGTTTGTTATTTCCTTATTCTATAATAACGGGTTTTTTTCTGCCCTGACGGGAATAGCAGACTGATATGAATTGAGTATACGACAAAATATGAGAACGAGAGAGCATGTAGTAACTATTACAACCACATATCAGCAAATCCGGATAACATTAAAATTTTATATAGCAAGGAACCCAAAGGGAAGAGAGGAGCGAAACTATGGAGCGTAATCCACTTAAAGCATACAAAGAAACACAGATAAAAACTGCAACACCGGGACA
>JAFGRV010000223.1 GCA_016934975.1 Spirochaetales bacterium
GGCAGGAAAGATGAAAGAAAGCCTTGAAAGTCTGAATTCCGTTTTTAATGGTAAAGGTCTATCAGGTGTAATCGTAAAGATACTGAAAAAACTTATCCCGGTAATCAGAAAGGAACATAAATGGGGAGAACAGAGGCTGAGTAAGTATAAGGCTGTGTGCAATGATTCTGAAGAAATGAGGAAGCATGTGCATGTATATGTTCCTGACGCACTTTACAGGGAGCTGAAGTTATTGCATCAGGATTTGAATTTTTATAGTATCGCGCAGTTGGTTCGTGAGTTGATTGATTTGTTCCTGGAGTTGGTGGTTTTATATAAAGATGATGTATTTGTAGAATTAAAGAAAATATTTGATCGATGGAAGGCAGAAGCCGAGGATTCCAGACTAACAACGCGTAAGCTTATACGACAATTGTGGAAGTTAATTCGTTTCTTACCGGGTAAAAACAGACTGGTTACTATCTATAACAACAGCTATTCACCTTTTTGGATATTTCGAATATAAAATATAATACCTACTCTTGCTCCGACCCTTCGCTCAAAGTCGTATAACTCCCCCGGACACTCTTCGTAAAAATAATTTCTCTTAACCTGAAATCCGTACTGAATCCTTTTCCATTCAAAAAAGAACCGTCATCCTTTTTCAGGTTTACAATCTCATCCGGTTCCGCGAGTAATTTTTGTTCTTTGTCTTTCCAGAATAGTGTGTCGGCATAAATTGCGGTCTTTTCCGTATGTGAATAAAAAAAGATATTACCAAACATATCGGCATCATCTGTCTCTGTATAAAGGATGGCCCGGTCTGCTTTGCCTTCCGTTATCACTTCTTCGCTTTCATCATATTCCAGGAATTGAACATTTTCCAGCACCATCTCCTTTTTCTTTGTATAACTTTCTGCCCGAGTTGCTTCCAGTTTATTTGTGATTTTACCTGCTTTCACCTGGACTTGAGAAAAATTAATAAATATCGTTTCAGGTATTCTTTCGGATAAATCATCCGCAACATTTGCGGAGCTGTAATCCAGGCTGCAACTCACAACAAGAAGGATCATAAAAATTAAAATAAAAAAGATGATTTTATTTTTTTCCATATTCTATACACGCTGAAATAAAACTTATAAAAAGAACATGAGGAGAAATAGGTCTTGATTTAAATTCAGGATGAAACTGAACACCGATTCCCCAGGGATGATCGGGCCATTCAATTGATTCAACCAGAGATTCATCAAAGGTTACTCCGCTAATTATAAGACCTTTGTTCATAAGTTCTTTCTTATATACATTTGAGACTTCATATCGATGGCGGTGCCTTTCTGCAATTTTATCCTTGTTGTAAATCTTGTGGATCAAAGTATTCTTCCGGAGTAATGTATCACTTTTTCCCAGGCGCATTGTACCGCCATAAGCTTTAACATCAATCTGCTCTTCCAATAAACATACAAGAGAATGTTCGGCTTGAGGCGCAAATTCCGTACTGTTTGCGTCAGAGTAGCCGAGGATAGAACGGCCATATTCGATAACCATTATCTGCATTCCAAGACATATTCCAAAACAAGGAATTTTATTTATGCGGGCATAGGATACTCCTGCTATCATTCCTTCGATGCCTCTCTGTCCAAAACCGCCGGGAATAAGAATCCCGTCGATATCTTTAAAATACGGGGCAATGTCATCCGACTGTTCACACTGTTCCGAATCTATTTTAACAAGCTCAACTTTAACATTATTTGCTATACCTCCGTGAAGAAGAGCCTCAAAAATAGACTTATATGAATCATGAAGCTCAATATACTTGCCTAAAATCCCTATCCGTATAATTTTTTTTGCATTCACATATGTATTCACAACTTCATGCCAGGGACGAAGATCGCTTTTCTTACAATCAATTCCGAGTTTCCGGACAACGATTTCATCCAACCCCTGTTCAGCAAAGGTTAAGGGTATTTCATAAATTGTCGTCGAAACATTATATGCTGATATAACAGCTTCGGGTTCGACATTCGTAAAGAGAGATATTTTATGCCGTAATTCTTCCCGCAGCGGTTCTTCTGACCTGCAAAGTAAAATATCCGGTTGAATCCCGATCTCCAAAAGAGCTTTTGCCGAATGTTGTGTAGGTTTTGTTTTAAACTCGCCCCCGGATACTGTTGGGACCAGAGTTAAATGAACAAACAAGACTCTTTTTTTCCCAAAATCGTGCATAAACTGCCGGGCAGCCTCCAGAAATGGTATTGATTCAATATCCCCGACTGTGCCGCCGATTTCAATAATCGTAACATCAACCCCGGGAACTTCACCGGTTTTACAAATCCTCTGTTTTATCTCATCCGTGACGTGAGGAATTACCTGTACGGTTTTTCCGAGGTATTTTCCTTCTCTTTCCTTCTGTATGACCTCCCGGTATATCTGTCCCGTGGTAATCGAATTTTCTTTGCCAAGAGGAGAAGAGACAAACCGCTCATAATTACCTAAATCAAGATCAGTCTCTGCACCATCATCAGTGACAAAGACTTCTCCATGCTGATACGGACTCATAGTCCCGGCATCAACATTAATATACGGATCGATTTTGATCATCCGCACACTAAGACCCCGGCTTTCTAAAATAGCTCCCAGAGATGATGCTGCAACGCCTTTTCCAAGACTTGAACATACTCCGCCTGTCACAAATATATATTTATTCATTCATTATTTCCCTATGCTTTTATTCCTGATATTCTTGTTTTTTACAAGAATATCAGGAATAATAGCGAAACGCAGGTTCGCATGAAATCAAGAAATTTCATTACGGCAATCTTGTAATACATTAATTATTTTGATTGCGGGCGTAGCCTGCGTAATGCATTCAGATATAACACAATTAACGACTTTGGGTCAATATCTATGTAAACCAAATGTTAATATAGCAATTTTTCTAAAAACTTTCCATGATTATTAATGATTCCTCGCAATAATTCAAGGCTTTTTTTAAAAGGAATATTTAAAGACGCTAATAATATTGACAAAAATCCTGAATAAAATTAAATTATAATAAGTAACTGTGAAAATAGCTGTGAATTTTGCAATTACAATTTTTGGTAATAGTTCATTTTTATTATTTCCTTATATAATAAGAAGATAATATAAAATAAAAATAATACCAAAAGTAAAACAAGAATTTAATATAGTGACGTATGCATTTGAGTAATAAGTGGTAAAAGATAACCTGCAAATTACGATCATTGAACGGCGGTGTCTTTTTCAGACTTTCAAACGAATCTTGTAGAAATGATGACGGTGTAGCCGTACAGGATTCGAGTCCTCGAAAAACGAGAAATGGAAGAGGTTAAATATAATTGGTATTAAAAGAAATTAAATGAAATATTACTTATCAGATACTGAATTTAATCTTTTTAGCACCCTGATTTATGATCAAAGCGGAATACATTTTTCTCATGTAAACCGGAGTATATTAGAAAGCCGGCTCAAAGACCGTCTCCGGGTTTTAAAAATAGACAAAGTAACTGACTATTATCAATTCCTCATTAAACACCAGGACGAAATGAAAACCTTGTTAGACCTGGTCACCACCAATCTTACCCGTTTTTTCAGAAATAATGGTCATTTTCAGGCTTTTGAAAAACATGTCCTTAAAAAAATCGTGGAATATAAGAAAAAAACCAATAATAATCATATTCAGGTATGGAGCGCCGGATGTTCAACGGGAGAAGAACCATATTCCATCGCCATGGTTATGAAAGAGAAATTGCCTTCACATATAAAAATTGAGATAACAGGATCGGATCTGAGTCTTAAATCACTTATGATTTCTAAAGGCGGTTTTTATCCTGAAAATCGAGTCACCGATATCCCGGAATATTATCTAAAAAAATATTTCGAGAAAAAACGGGAAGGATATCAGGTAAAAGATGAGATACGGGATTGTGTTAAATTTGACTATCATAACTTGAAGTTCGATAGCGGTCTCAATAATATGGATGTTGTATTTTGCAGGAATGTTATTATTTATTTTGATGCAGCTGCTCAAAAAGCGACAATTGGTCGTATCTATAGAGAAATGAGTGAATACTCTTTTCTCTTTATCGGTCATTCGGAATCACTTTTCGGGATGAATACTGATTTTAAATTTATAAAAACAGAGTGGGCAACCCTCTATCAGAAGAACTCAACCGGTATGGAGTTTTAGTGTGAAAGAGCCAATAACTGTTCTTGTGGTTGATGATTCTGCCCTTATGCGAAATCTTATTAGTAAAATGCTCGACAATGATCCCGGAATAACAGTGATAGCCACTGCGATGAATGGGGAATTTGCTTTAGAAAAGATAAAAAAATATTCACCGGATGTAATTATTCTTGATCTCGAAATGCCTGTGTTGAACGGGATTGATTTTTTAAAAAGAAAAAGATTAGAATCCATTTATACTCCGGTTATTATTCTTTCATCCATGGCAAAAAAAGGGGCAAGAATTACGATGGAAGCTCTTTCATTAGGAGCATCCGACTTCATTCTTAAACCCTCCGGTTCTATTTCACGGGACATCGAAAAGGTAAAGAATGAACTCATACAATTGGTAAAAGTGTATGGTTTAAAATATAAAATACAGGAGAATAAAGAAATAATAAATGAACCGGATAAAACACCGGTTCCTTCTGAAATTACAATTCCTCCGATTATCGAACAGTATAAAAAAAAATCCATTGAAATCATAGCCATCGGTATATCCACCGGGGGCCCGAATGCATTAAGACAGATTCTTCCTCATCTTAACAAGAATCTTCCCGCTCCTATACTTATTGTCCAGCACATGCCTGCAGGATTTACAGAAGAATTTGCAAAGAGTTTGAACAGGATTTGTCCTCTGGAAGTAAAGGAAGCTGAGGATGGGGATCTCATTCGGGAAGGACGGATATTCATCGCACCAGGTGACAGTCATCTTAAGGTACAACAAAAACCCCTGGCAAATACCATACACATAACACAATCCGCCCCGGTAAACGGACACAGGCCGTCAGTTGATGTGCTCTTTGCTTCTGTTGCAAAAGTATATAATAAAAATTGCATGGCAATTATTATGACGGGAATGGGAAAAGACGGAGTACATGAAATCGGGACTATTTATAAAATTGGCGGACTTACGATTGCCCAGGAAGGAAGTACATGTATTGTTCCCGGAATGCCTTTGACCGCAATTAGAAAAGGATATATCCGAAATGTTGTCCCTTTAGCTCATATGGCAGAAGTAATA
>JAFGRV010000224.1 GCA_016934975.1 Spirochaetales bacterium
TATATGCTTGAAAATATAATCTATCTGGAGTTAATACGAAGAGGAAAAGACGTATATATCGGGAAAGTCGGTGAACTTGAGGTAGATTTCATTACAATAGGTCAATCTGAATTATCTTATATACAGGTGGCATTAACGGTCCGGGACAACAAAACGTTAGAAAGAGAACTGCGCCCATTAAATAAAATAAATGACAATTATTCTAAAATTCTTATAACCCTGGATCATAGCCCGCCGACTACTCATAATGGGATCAGACAAATTAATGCTATTGATTTTCTTATGGGTAAAGAATCATGATTCTACTCCTTGGATTTTCCAATATAATGTCGGATTTTAAACGGATTATTCCCTATGTGTCAGGATAGTTGTCGGTCGTTTTCAAAAGCGATAACTATCCTGACACATAGGGGTACTCAGCCGGACCTTTTTTTATTTGGAAGAGTATATGAAATAATGCTTGAAGCAGATCCGGGTTTGGAGTAGAATAAAAAAAGTTTAAAAGTAAAAGAAAAAATCCATCGGAACATTAAGGCTTTCGGATTTTTTACTATTACTACTACTATGATAAGTGCGAAAAATCCGGAGGTACTTTTATGACCTTACATAATAAAATAAACAGCATATACCACAATAACGGTCTGGAAATTCAATCAAAAGCCGTTGCTCTTTTTTATGTGCTTATTATACTTGCCATGGCAGGAATAATACTGGCAGTGGTCAATTTAAGAGAGAAGTTCACAGTGACTGCACTGGCCGGATTCGTTTTAGCAGCTGTTAATTGCAGTTCACTGATACTGCTTCTGAAAGGTAAGTTTAAAATAAGTGTCAACATTACAATCATAATAAGTTACCTTATTATTTCAATTGTCAATTTGCGTATATCAACTGTTCTGCCAGGTCATTACATAACATCCGGTCTTGCATATTTCAGCCCGATAATCGTTACGGCCGGAATTTATGCATATGCCAGGTGGCAGGGAGTTGTCATGACAGGGGGTGCCCTGGTAAACTTAATACTGATATTTTTTTTACGATCTCTTCCAAATTACCAGCCGGAAACAGCCCTCTCTCATCCACTCACATCTCTTATTTCATCCAGCCTGGGGCTGATGATTATCGGTGTGTCTATTTTCATTATCCAGACAAACCAGCTGAAAACCCTTGCCAAGATAAAACAATCGGAAAAGAACGTAACAGATAACCTTGAAACCCTTACCTATGTTGTGCAGGACGTGCGGGAGGGATTATCAGTTGGTAAAAACCTCACTCAGTCTGCAGAAAAAACTGTATTACTTATTGAAAAAATTCTGAATATCCTCTTTAAAATGGCTGATAAATTCGAATACTTTTCCGAACAGATTCATGAAACGGAGAACTTACAGCAATCACTCCTTAATAAAAAAGAAGAGGTGCAAAATAAAATCCGGGACCAGTCTGATGCAGTTTCGGAATCGACAGCTTCCGTCCAACAAATGACAGTTTCTATCAGGTCAATTTCAGAATCAGCCCAAAAGAAAGGCGAATTCCTTAAGGACCTCACCGATATGGGAAAAGACGGTCTTGAGCGGTTGAAAGATGCATTTGAATCTTTTAATGCAATAAATAAGACCTCAAGCGATATATTTGAGATTATTGATGTCATCGAGGGGATCGCAAGCAGAATAGACCTTCTTGCCATGAATGCCGCAATCGAAGCAGCACATGCAGGAGCAGCAGGCACAGGATTCAGTGTTGTTGCAGAAGAAGTACGGAAGCTTGCAGAAGAAACGGAAAATAATTCGAAGGCTGTAAGAAAAACTGTTGAACAAAATGTTGAAAGTATAAAGCAGACCTCAGTCATGAGTCAGAAGAGTATCGGCCAGTTAAGTGATTTTATTCTAAAAATGAGTGATATTTACACAACACTTCAGGACATCATGAATGGAATGTCGGAACTTTCCGTGGGTACCGGAGAAATTATCCGGACTGTAAACAACCTGACAACTATCAATTCCGTGGTCAATGAGACACTTGCATCCATGACCAAAATGATAGATGAGAGTGTGCGGAATATAGATATGGTAAAAGATGCATCGGATAGCATCAAAAATATTATAGGAGAAATAAACAGTTTCTCAAGTGTTATATCCGGAGAAGCGAAACTCGTAGCACAAATCGGACGGAAGAACGAGGAAAACATGATAAAACTGAGTAAAAGCCTTGGCAACAGGAAGAATGTGCACATGTAAATATCTACTGACAAACCCATCATCTTCTGATATACTCATTACCAACTATGAATAAATGGCCCATCGAAAAACTGAATGCCCTCTCGAAAGATCTCGATTTTTTTGAGGAACATACAATTGTCGATCCCCAGCTCCTTAACTTTAGTCTCTATTGCCCTGTTTCTCTCTCCGGGAACTTTCTCGTTCACGGGTTTGCCCTTTTGGAACAGGCAAAAGCAGGGAATATCAGTGAACTCTCTGTTATTGAACTCCCGGCGATGGAAAAAAAACAAATGGTTTCCCTTGCCCTAAAAAGGGAAGCACGGGGAGGTCACTACTCGTGGACGGAAGTAGAGCGGATTATGAATTTTCTCTCTTCCCCGGATGAAGTGGATAATTTTCTTATTACTTTAATTGCCGGCCATGATGATTCGCATTTTTTAGAGAAATGGATAGACTACCGGAGCTATTCCTTACCTTTAAAACAATGCATCAATGAAGAAATTATCGATTTTAAGACCGCTCAAAAAATAAGTTCACTGCCTTCCGGGGTTTTTACATCAATCCTCGATTATAAGAATTCTCACAGAATCTCATTCAGCGAGATCCGGATCTTTCTTACGACCTTGTATGAGATTTCCCGGAGGGACAGTCTCACGGAACAGGCCGTCGAAGAGATATGCAGGTCCCTTCTGGCAGAGGATCACCCTGTTGAGGGAATTAAAAAAATCCGGTATCCGGAACTCACCGGGATGTATGAGGATTTTAAATCGGTAAGAGATTCCCTAGTCAAAGCAAAAGGTGTCACTCTTACGGAACCGCCCTTTTTCGAGGGAAATTCTTTTAAGGTTGAGTTTTATTTTCAATCAAAACAGCAGCTGGAAAAGCGGATAAAGGTCCTTAAGAATCTTCAGGAAAAAGCAGATGAACTTTTCAAACTTCTATAAGAAGCAATTTACAAACATTTATGTTATCCGGGAACTCATGTGTAATCCGGATGTGAAACAGGTGCTCTCCGTTCTGGACACAATTCCGGTTCACATTGTAACGAGCAAAGAAGAAATACCGGACTCTGATATGCATCAGCATACTCTTTTTATCAACCTTCCCAAAGCCCCGATTGCCGGGAGGTGCCCCGGATCAAAAGGTCATCTGTGCTGCAATTACCTGACCATCGATCTTTATGAAGGCTGTACCATCGGGTGCACCTATTGCATCATGAAAAGTTATCTTAATTTTTCACCGGTCACTGTCAATATGAATATTGACGAGACTATTTCACTCATCCTCAGGTGGGCGCGGGAGAATCCCGATACAACGATCCGGATAGGTACGGGGGAGGTCGGGGACTCACTTCTCTATGATCCCCTCTTCAGATTATCCGAAATCTTTATTAAGGCTTTTTCACCATTCCCGAATATCTATTTCGAACTGAAAACAAAAACGAATTTTGTGGATCACCTGCTTCATATCCGGAAAAAAGGGAATACAGTTATCGGTTTTTCTTTAAATCCCCCGAAGATCGCCGGGGAAGAAGAACCCTTTGGAGCGACCATCGGGGAACGCTTCGAGGCAGCGGTAAAGGCCGTACGGGCGGGTTACAATATCTCCTTTCATTTTGATCCCATCATCCGCTTTCCCGGCTGGGAACAGGAATATGTAAAAGTAGTACAAAATTTAAAGCTCATTCCAGGAGAAAAGCTCGCGTGGATAAGCCTCGGTACCTTCCGGTATACTCCGAAGCTCAAGGGGAGGATCGATTCCCGGTGGTTTTTGTTCGATGAGTTTGTTCCGTGTAAAGATAATAAATACAGATATATTCAGCGGAGACGACGGGGGATGTATAAAATCATGAAGGAAGCAATAGAGAATATTCACCCGGATGTACCCCTTTATATGTGTATGGAAAGTCCGGCGATGTGGGAATATATTTTTGGGGAAAAACCGGAGAAAATTGATACTTTATGTACTATATTTAAACGTATAAAAAGATGTTCGTAAGAGTAAATTTTTTGGAGGGGATTTATGAAGAAAATAATGTTTATAGTTATGGTGCTGAGTGCGCTCCCTTGTATTCACACCCTTTTTGCGGAAGATATCATAGGCTACATCGATTCCATGAAAGGTGATGTAGAGATCACCAGAGACGGGGAAGTCTTTGATTCATACGATTTAAAAAAAGGAGATGACATAGAAAATTACGACATTATCCGGACGTTAAGTAAAGGTGAAATAACAATAGTCATTAATGCGGATTTTTGCCCTGAAACATCCGTCACTATCGAACCGGATACTGCTTTTGATATTGAAATTAATAAATTTAAAACAAAGAGCCAGACGACGTTAAATATGCTTACCGGCGGGATCGCTCTCAAAGTCAAGGGACTCACGGATGATCAGGAATTTAACGTGGAAACAGGAGGTGCGGTTATGGGCGTCCGGGGCACATCCTTCGGCGTCGGAAGTTCTCCCGGGGGGGAGATTCTCATCACCTGCGATGAAGGGGAAGTCGAATGTATTGATGAAAACAAAAAAAGCCTCCGGGCGGTTCCGGGACAAGTAGTGGAACAATACCCCGGAGAATTATTCAAACAGATTCCCGTAAAAATCAGTGACCTGAAAAAATTCAAACGGGAATGGATCGCGGAACGGATTGACGCATTTAAACCCAATGCACTCAGGGCAATCAAGCAGTACAGTAAGCTTTATTTCCGGCTCCTCGGCACTTTTGACAAACAATTTGATGCTCTCATGAAAAAAGAAGCTATCCTAAAAAAGTGGATGCAGGAGAAGAAAAAGGGGCAGATAGGTTCAAAGATGGAAATCATGAAAGAAAAAAAAGAGATTCTCGGGGTACTCTTCCGGCTCCGGCGAACCCTTTTTATCTTTGAACGTGTTTATTTCCGCCTTCTTGAATTAAAATCTTATTACATCCAAGGATACGGCAAAGGTGATATAAAAAAGGGCTTGTCAGTAAAGAAGTTTTTCGCGGATTTTGATAAAACAAGCAAAGTTTTATATAAAAAGGTCGCGAAAGTCCGGTTTGTTATCAAACTCTATGCCAGGCGTAATGACGGGAATTTTCCCACAGACAGTGCGGATGAAGATGACGGTGATTTCTTCAAGGAAGATAATGCCCGTGATGGTGACTTTTTCGGGGATGATGATTTTTAGTATTGAACCGGACCGGTTGCCTTACATCTCAGAAGAAGAATCGTCTTCCGGAAAATGGACAAAAATACAGGGATCTTTAATCGATTTTTTTAATTGATCGATAAAAGTCTCCTTTGTATTTTTAGGTTCCATGACAGATGTCCCTGTTGATTCCCTGACAGGGATGACCGGATACGCTTTACTCTTTAAAAATCTTAGAAGCTTTTCTTTTGCCTGAACACCCGGATTCGTTTTATTTTCCTTCATAATACTTTATCCTCCCTAAAACATTTTTTATTTTTCACTTATAAATAAAAGACAGATTCCTCGAAAAATCACAAATTTTTGTATTAATCTCATTTTAAAGATTTTCCTTCATTTTTGTCTAAAATGTGCATGACACATGCACTTAATCCAAGCCGCCTGTCCAAAAGCTGCTCACCATCTTTGGAAAAATCAATATAATGTCTGTTAAGAACAGACGGAAACTTTTTATTTATCTCTGCAACAACCTTTTTTTGATTTTTCATTTCAATAATAACTTTTTTAGAAAAAAAACCGCTTTCCACATCTTTTATTATCTCCAGAGCGGTCCGCCGCTTGAGACGAGCTATCTCATTATCATCATTATCCAGAATAAACCATTGATAACCATCCTGCCTGAGACTCCCAATCTTATTTATCTGCCTGGCATCGAGAACCGAAACAACCGGCTGTGTATCACGAATTTTCTTTGATGAAAGATGAAGAACCACACTTGATTCGGTTTCATCTTCATAAATAACAATCTCTTTCCTGTCCCGCTTGTCTTTTTGTTTTATGAAACAAACCAGGTTATTGAGATCATCATAAATAAGTATATTCCTGCTTCCTGTCACTTTTATTTGTTTTGTACTGTAACGGTCCCCGAAAAAACTGAACATGATCGATGCCTTTCTTTTTTAATAATAAATGAGGCCATCCATGGCATCCTTTTTTTGTTGAAGGCAGTCGCACATCCTGTACGACAATTGCCTTAAGAATTTCTTCGAAATTCCTAAGGCAATAAACTAAACATTTGCATAATAGCGGAAAAAGAATCATCTGTCAAGAAGTAAAAGCCATCTGCATAGTCCATTCATTGAACGGCCGTTCCATGAACAGCGGTGGCTTTCTTTAAAAATTAATAAAAAAAGTATTACAATTCCGGATTATATTTTACTATACTGATAAGAAACAGGGCGCTTCGGGTAAAGGATTTCTACCGGCTTTTATCCGGAATTATTATGTGAAGTGAAGAGGAGTAAATGAATGGATTTCTATAATAAAAACATAGATCAGGCACTCAAGGAGCTGGATACTTCCCGGGAACATGGTCTTTCTCAACACAGGGCGGAAGCTCTGCTTGCAAAACATGGGAAAAACGAACTCGTGGAAAAGGGCCGGAAAGGAATTGCAGCGATTCTCTTTGATCAGGTCAAGGAAATCATGGTTATTATTCTCTTCGTAGCCGCTGTTATTTCTTTTTTTCTCCATGAAGTGCTTGATGCAATTGTTATCTTTATTATCATCATCCTTAATACAATTCTCGGATTCTGGCAGGAATTTAAAGCAGAAAAGGCGATCTCTGCTTTAAAAAAACTCTCTGTTCCTTATGTCCGTGTAAAAAGAGACGGAAAAGTCCGGGAAATTTCCGCGACGGAACTCGTCATTGGGGACATTATTCTGATAGAAGCTGGAAATATTATCCCGGCAGATGCACGACTCATCGAATCCGCAAATCTTCGTATTCAGGAATCGACCCTCACCGGGGAATCCGAACCTGTTGAAAAAGTGGAAACAGTCATCACTACTCCGAACCTCACACTTGGTGACAGGAAGAATATGGTCTATATGGGCACAATCGTTACCTTCGGGCGTGGAACGGGGGTTGTGACGGCAACAGGAATGAATACCGAATTGGGAAAGATCGCGACGATGCTTCAGGATGTGGAAGAAGACCAGACCCCCCTCCAGAAACGTTTGGCAAACCTTGGCGGGGCTTTGGCTGCTGCCGCTCTTATCCTCATTATTATTGTCGCCGGAATCTCCGCCTTAAGGCAGGAATCGGCAAAAGTAATGTTCATGACCGCTATCAGTATGGCTGTTGCCGCGATTCCCGAAGGACTCCCCGCTGTTGTGACCATCGCCCTGGCTCTCGGGGCGAGAAAAATGCTTAAAAACAAATCCCTCATCAGGAATCTCCCTTCGGTCGAGACCCTCGGCTCTGTTACCGTCATCTGTTCCGATAAAACCGGCACCCTCACCCAGAATAAAATGACAGTCACCGATGCAGTACTCCCGCACACTTCATACTCCATGGAAGATGTCATAAAAATTGCAGACAAACCGGGAAATGAAGATCTTTCCCTTCTCCTCGTGTGCGGTTCTCTCTGTAATGATGCCATTCTCACATTTCATGAAGGATTTGCCCTGGACAGGGTAAAAGATGCCTTTGATCTGGTCGGTGATCCGACAGAAGGTGCTTTAATTGTCGCGGCGGAAAAAATCGGTCTTAATAAAGAAACAATAGAGAAGACCCTCCCCCGTGTGGCGGAACTTCCTTTTAGCTCGGACAGGAAACGGATGACCACTGTCCATACTCCCGGCAGCGGCATCAATACCCGGCTTAAAAAAATTTTTGAACCGGTTCTTTTTCCGGACAAAAGTATCGTCATTACCAAAGGATCCGCAGACGGACTCCTGGAAATTTCAAACCGGGTAGTAGACCAGGGCAAGGTCATGGAATTAACTCCGGCCATAAAAGAAAAACTATTGTCGGAAAATGCACGCCTTGCAGGCAACGGCATCCGGGTTCTCGGTATTGCAATAAAATCGATTGAACAAAGTGATATGACGGATACTGCTCATTATGAAGAAGACCTTATTTTCGTCGGTATGACAGGGATGATAGATCCTGTCCGTCCCGAAGCAATACAAGCTGTCGCCACATGCAAAAAAGCCGGTATAAGACCGGTGATGATAACCGGAGATCATCCCTTAACAGCCCTGCATATTGCAAAAGAATTGGGGATTACCAATACGGATAAATGTATAACCGGACAACAGCTTTCTATGATGAGTTTTATTGATCTGGAAACCATTACCGGAGAGGCTTCCGTATATGCCCGGGTTTCACCTGAACATAAGATGAAACTCATCAATGCCCTGCAAAACAGGGGACATATTGTGGCGATGACCGGGGATGGGGTGAATGATGCGCCTGCTTTAAAATCCGCAGATATCGGCGTGTCCATGGGGATTACCGGTACGGATGTAGCGAAACAATCTTCGGACATGGTACTTCTGGATGATAATTTTGCGACAATTGTCGCAGCCGTTAAAGAAGGAAGAACAATCTATGATAATATTAAAAAATTTATCAAATATATTCTTACGGGAAATGCGGGCGAAATCCTTGTTATGCTTGTCGGTCCTCTTTTCGGCATGCCCCTGGCACTCCTTCCGATCCAGATTCTCTGGATAAATCTTGTGACCGACGGTGCACCGGGAATTGCTCTCGGGTATGAACTCCCGGAAAAGGATTCCATGAACCGGCCTCCCTATAAACCGAAAGAAAGCCTTTTTTCCAGGGGTGTAGGCAGACAGATTCTCTGGGTAGGTTTCCTCGTGGCAGCTCTTTCTCTTGGTGTCGGTTTCTATTTTTATTCGACTCTTGGCCCGAAGGGACCATGGCAGACGACGGTATTTACGACACTTACTTTCTGTCAAATGATATATGCCTTCTGTGTCCGGTCCAACAAAGCATCACTTTTCAGTCAAAATCCATTTTCCAATCCGATACTGACGGGAGCCATCATCACAACCATCGGTCTTCAATTCGCCCTCATTTATGTACCTTTTTTCCAGGGAATTTTTAAAACAGTCGCACTTTCCTCTTTTCAACTTCTTGTCTGTTCTATGGCAAGTCTTGTCATACTTGTCAGTGTGGAAATTGAAAAGTTTATACTACGACTATTAGAACGTCATTAATCAACAGGAATTAAATAAATTGGGGGATTGATGAAAAAAAATGTTCTCTAAGGTGCTGCTTATGGGTTGTGCTCTCCTTCTTTTTATTATTGATGTAATTCGAATAATAAAAAAGGATCCGATCCGGCAGGAATGGTTTTCATTCTTTTATCTTATATTTTTTTTTATCATTATCCGGCAGATAATAGATCCGCCATCTTTATTATCATTAAAAAATATCCCTGTATTTCTTGCCGCCTGCGGCCTTACTCTCGTACATATTTCCGTTACTGTGTTGAATTACTGGATAATATATATCCGGTGGGAACGTATGATTGCATTTTTCATAATTACATGGACAGGGATAACTTCTCTTTTCATTTTTAATCTGTATCTTATCCTGAATAAAGTACAATAACAGTCGTCATAAAACATTATGTTTCTACCCGCTGAATCGGAATCTTATGGGACGTTATTTTCGAACCGGCTTTTAAATCAAAAGAAAAATAGTATGTATCATTCTCCGGGAATACGAATTCTTTATCAAAAAATATCTTGATTTCGAATCCTTTTTTAGGTTTAAATTCATTAATTATAAAACTCATGGATTTTCCATATATTTTCGGATTGAGAATTTCAATGAGAATATCCGTATTACTTATCACTGAAAAAATCTTCGTAAAATTGTTCTTTTGTTCCGGGAAAACAGTCATTACTTCCGGCAGGATCTGAACTTCCGGCGTCCCGTTATAGATATAGGGAATATTATATACTCTTTCTTCTTTCATAATAATTGTCAGGGTAAGCATTTCTTTTACCTGTCCCATCGTAAAAGGCCCGGATTCGGTAATCCAAATAATGTATTCAAAACCTTCTTTTAAAGGTTCAAAATTGATTTTACTTCCCTTCCCTGTAAGGGTTGCAGCTTTAATCTCAAGGGGAATATCGGAATAATTTCGTAAAACGGTTCTCCCTTTTATCGGAGGACCATCTAAGACCGTATTTCCTAAAAAAATATAAGTGGGATCTATCACAATATAAATAAGTATTCGCGCCTTTAATGTCAGATCATATGGTTCTGCATTCGGTATATTGGTGGTAACCCTTATTACTTTTTCCTGCTCCCCTTTAAAACCTTTTGAATCAAAAACCACAGGGATTCTGCCGGTTTTGCCCGCAGCAACTTCTTTGGAATAATCTCCCGGTATTGTGCACCCGCAGGTAGATTTCACCTCAATGATCTTTAACATATCAGTTCCGGTGTTTGTAAACTCAAAAGCATATTCAACGCGGGCACCCTGTTCTATATCACCAAAATCGTGGTTCAGGGATGAAAATTCTATCCCGGGGAGCTTTGCTTTATTGCAGCCGGAAGTGATACATAAGATAAATGAGAGAAACACGGCACTATAAAAAAACCTATTTTTCATAACATTACCCTTTATAATAGAATGACAAGGACATGACAACCTTGGAAGCCTTAACTATCAAAGGAGTATTGATAAAACTTAGTTTTATCTTCCAATTTTATTTTAGAGGAGTATGATAAAACTTCGTTTTATCTTCCTATTTTATTTTATTAGGTGTAAACTATAGAAATAATGGTATTTATTCAAGTGGGATTTACTGTAAGTTGTAAGCCCTCCACTTGTTTCCATCACGAATAATTATGTAAGTACCTGAAATTAATATACTCTGCATAATTAAGAGTAAGAATCCCGGAATATATCCACAATAGTTGTTAAATTCTCAACAAGATATAATGGAAGAGAGAGCAATATAAAGTCTGCTTTCTGATTATTTGTGCCGACACGCGTTATATGCTTAATTTCCTGCATACTCGGTTTATTAAGATCAAACCTTATTGCAAATCGTTTATTTTTTTTAATGACAAATTGCTGTAGCGATTTGAGAGATCCGCTTTTTCCCGCTTTTACCTCTACCGGTATGATCCGGTTCCCTCTGGAAAAAACAAAATCTATACCATAATAGTAGATCTTGTTCTGCAAATCGTTCCATTGTTGAAACACACCTCTCTTTTAGCAATAATTCTAACAAAAAAGAGGTCTATTGTCAATTTAATTTTATATGGAACATCTGTATTAAATATCCTGAAAAATCGTAAACGATATCTTTCTTTAAGATAAGTAGTTACAGTTTTTTCAGATCAAATCCCTGTTCCCGGATAAGATATATACATGCATCAACAACATCCGGATCATAAAGAATGCCTTTATTTACTTCTATTTCATTCAAAGCTGTCTCGATTGGGAGAGCAGGACGATAAGGCCTTTGAAATGACATAGCTTCGATAACATCGGAAACGGTCAAAATCTTTGCCTCTATAAGGATTTTATCTCCCGTTAAACCGGCCGGATATCCGGAACCATTTATCCTTTCATGGTGTTGAAGAACAATAACCGATACAGGCCATGGAAAATCGATCTCTTTTATGATGTCATATCCATATTGCGAATGCTGCTTTATAAGATCAAATTCAGCCTCATGTAAAACTCCGGATTTATTGAGGATCATGGAAGGGATCGCCATCTTCCCGATATCATGAAGCAGACCGGCAATACGGAGTCCATCAATCTGATTCTGACTTAAATTCATATGTCCTGCTATTTTACAGGCGAGTAAACTTACCCGTTGCTGATGACCGGCAGTATACGGATCTCTTATTTCTACTACAGAAATAAGGGCATTCACTGTCTGTTCAAGGACTTTCTTTAATTTCCTGAAGCTTTTTTTAAGTTGAGTTGCTACATCTTCGTAGTCAACCAAAATCTTCCTCACCCGGAGAACACGTTTCAACCTGAGGATTAATTCTTTAATCTCCATAGGTTTCTGTATAAAATCACTGGCTCCTGCATTTATTATTTGTTCATACTTATAATCTTCTATAAATCCTGTCATGATGATGACATCCGTGGCGTATTTATTCACGACCTGCCGCATCAATTCAATCCCATCCATATTTGGCATCCGGATATCGGTAATAAGAACATCTATAAAAGTATTCTCCATTATTTCCAGGGCTTCTTCCCCGGTAGAAACGGCTATACAGGCAAAATCATTTTTCTCCAGCGCCTGGGCAATCATCTCCCTGATATAGTCTTCATCATCAACTACCATGATGAAATTTTTTTCCTGACTTTTTATTATTTCTTCTTCATCATCCATATGTGCTCCAAAATACAATGAATATCCTCAATATTTCAAACTATATCAATTGTCAAGATGCTTGTTTTCCAATACACCTCTTATCGTCTTACTCAGGGTATATGAATCGATTGGTTTCAGGATACATTCCCGGATACCAAATTTTTTCAGTCTTTGTTTCGAAATTTCTCCGATAAATCCGGTTAAGAGTATGATCGGTATATCAGAACGTATATTAATAAATTCTTTCGCGAGTTGTTCACCTATAATTCCGGGCATTATTTGATCGGTAATAACCAGGTCAAAATCATTATATTTTTCATGAAACAGCGTAAGGGCGTCATTACTATTGGTTGATACGGTCACCTCATATCCAAGACGCTCCAGAAGTTCCTGTATCATCGCGGCAATGGTTTCTTCATCATCAATAAAGAGAATACGTTCATTACCCCGATGAATTTCTCTTGTAGAAGATTTTTCCTGAGCCGGTAATTCTTTATATGGAAAATAAATATGAAATTGCGTTCCTTTTCCCGGTTTGCTCTGTACAATAATTTCACCGTGATTACTTTTCACGATTCCATGAACAACAGAAAGCCCCAATCCGGTCCCCTGCCCCACTGCCCTTGTAGTAAAAAAAGGTTCGAATATGTGATCCATGGTATTCTGATCCATTCCATGTCCTGTATCCGCTATTTCCAGCTCAATATATGTACCTTGCTTAAGATTCTGATACTTACGTGCAAACTCTTCATCACATTCAACCTTGGAAAGTTTTACAGTCACAACACCTGTGTTTTTTTCCATGGCAAGAATGGCATTATTGCAAAGATTATGAATAACCTGATAGATTTGTGCAGGATCGATTAAAATTGGTCCGCAGGATGGATCTATATCCTCCCGGAACAGAATGGTTTCAGGGGTCGTTGTTCGTAATAATTTTAATACTTCCTTTATAATATATTGAACTTTCACAGGCTCCGGATTTTGTTCGATTCTCCTGCTAAAAGTAAGAATCTGTTTGATCAAATCTTTTGCACAGTTCACTGTTTCAATAACAGTTGACAGCTTGTCGTAGGAACTGCTCTCTCTCGGCAAATCATCCTGGACCATTTCGGTGAATCCCAGAATAGGAGTAAGAAGGTTATTAAAATCATGAGCAATACCCCCTGCTAATGTTCCCAGGGTTTCAAGTTTTTTTGCCTGCTCAAGGCGCAGTTCAAGATTTGCTTTTTCTTCCTCCATTTGATTACGTTCTTCTATTTCTTTTCGTAAGGTTAAATTTGCATCCGAGAGTTCCTTTGTTCGCTCCGCGACTTTAATATCCAGTTCATTATAAGCCTTTTGAAGAGTCACCTGTGCCAGTTTTTGCTTAGTGATATCCATTTTTATAATAAGGTAATTTGTTACCCGGGCATCGGGATCAATAATCGGAGAAATAATAACCGACTCCCAATACCGTTCTCCACTTTTTTTCGTGCTTATCATCTCACCGGACCATTTTTTTTTTAGAGCTAATATCCTGGTATAATCCGGAGAATCACCCTTTGAATTTTGAGCCGGATTTAAAATACCAATGTGTTTCCCCTGCAATTCCGGCGGCGAATACCCAGATTTCCGGAGGAACAAGGGATTAACATACTCAATATATCCCTCGGAATTTGTTATGATGGTTGATATGGGGCTTTGATCCACGGCTTCATACATCTTTCTTAATAACGCTTCTGCTTTTTTCCGGTGAGTAATGTCATGAATAATTCCCACTGTTCCTATAAACATATTTTCCTTGCCCCGGTATTCTCCCTGGGCGCTTATTTCACCAAAGGAGATCACAGAACCGATAATAATATCCGAATCGCCAGAATCCTGTTTCCATGACTTACAGATAAGCCTCACTTCAAGGCCTGCGGTTCGCCTTGATCCGCGGCGGCGTTCATTAAAAAACCTTGGCGATTCTTCTTTATTGGTTTTCTTTGCATTTGTGCTTAAGTATTCTTCCCTGCAAATATGAGTAAAATCATCGGGATGAATAATGACTTTAAAATGTTTTCCGATAAGTTCTTCGGGATTATATCCCATCACACGGATTGCCTGATTAACAAATGTAAAGTAACCATCAGGATCTATCCTGTAGATGATATCCGGAATGTTTTGTACAATGTTTCTGTATTGCACCTCATCCAGACAGCTATTTACTGCTATTTCTCTCACCTTTTTTTCTGATATCACTTTTGAGACAGTAAGTAACAGACCTTTTAGATAGCTCAGACCTGAATCCTTAATAACATAATCGTAAGCGCCTGTTTTTACTGCTTTTATCAAGTAATCAATATGTTCAAATTCTCCAACCACAATGAGCGGTATTTCCGATAGTATGGGGAGAAGGTCAATTGCAGATTTATTTCCGGGAAAACAGCTGCAAATCACCACATCAATCGTATCATTCTGAATAATTTCCCGGGCTTTTTCAAAAGATTCGGCGATGACACAATCATACTTTTCTTTTTCAGCGTTAACAATTTTTTCAAAGGCATCCTGATGCTCTTTCTCATCAGCTAAAAATAAAAGTCTGATTCTTTTATAAATATTATATTCCACATGATAAAGTTTAAGTTTTTATTAAAAAAATTCAATAATAAAAAAGATGAATACTTACGGTTTATTCTTTGGGGTAATTTTTAAAAAATCCGTATTAAATACCATCCAGGGGATTCTGCCCGCACCAGTTTGAATACTTTTTATGAGAAGGGAATCTGAATGTAGTGGAAAGAACCGGCAGTTTCTGAATACCAAGACTCGAATAATCAAGATTCCAATCATTCGGTGGACAGTCTTTCATAAACACCACATACATGATTGTATCATTAAAATCAATTTTACCGGTCATATCCTCGATCCCCAGTTTAAAAAAATAAGCGATACCCCCTTTTATCATTCCCTGCCCAAGGACATCAAAAGTGGTTCCTTTTTCCCGGATAACTTTATATTTTATATATGTCTGTTCCTGCTGAATATCATATACTTTTAACCGGCAATAATGCAGCCCGTCGGTTCGCATAGCAACCCAGATATGGTCATATTCAGGGGGTAGTGTAAATTTTTTTATTTGTTTAAAGCTATTCTCCTTGAGTTCTTCCCGGAATTGGGCAGGTTTTTCAGGAGTCCCTCCGGAACCGGAAATCGTTCCCGCGTAATAGAATTCCGTTGTTATACAGGTAGCTTCATTCCTGTCACAGGCATACCAAAGTCCGATGTAATCATTTTCCTCTCTCAATTTTTCCATATTGATATAAAGGGCTTCTCCGCTGCGGTTGTCCTCGAATTTTTCCTTTACTATTTTAAATGTCTCTTGTGTCATAGATTTCCTCTTTCATAAATAATTGGAACTCATCACGTATGAGCTTATCTCCTATTAAGTGTATGTAATTGCAGAAAATATGCAAGCATTCATCGCCTCCTCAATTTTTTTGTTTTATGTCTTCTTCCATCACCTTTCTGCAATAATCTGCCATACTCAATATTTGCTGCTTTATCGTGAGGTTCTTTTTCTTAAAAAGATACGGGTAAACCGGCTTTCCAATCTTTATTGTCACCTTACTGCAAAATTTGTTCAACGTCGAATTTAAAAAGCGTCTGGGTGCCGCAATAATCGTGACAGGGATGACCGGTTTGTTAAGCCGGAAAGCGAAGACAAACACCCCCTTTTTAAAATTATTAATTCTCGTATTCAGATGAAATAATTCGCCTTCCGGGAAAAAATGGATGTAATATCCTTTTTTAAATATATTCTTTATGTTCCGTATAAGGAATCGGACAGGCATTGTTTCTGATATGGGAAAAGCTCCGAGACACCGGATATACGTTCCGATAAAAAAGATATTGAAAGTTTTTTCCAGGGCAGTAAAACAGGTACGATGAGGGGCGATGACATGAGCAATTATAGCGGGATCAAGATAAAGAGTATGATTTGAAATAAGAAATGATCCTTTATGAGGTGAAATAAGATTTTCCCTCCCGATGATCGTGATCCCGGAAATACATTTATTGTAAATCATAACAATAAAAAGAGTTAACCGGAAAATAATCCTTGCTAAAATATGAAACAAGGGATTGTAAAAGCGAGCCGATTTATCATTACGGTTCACTCTTTTTTATCTCCTTGCAGAGAAGTGGATGGCATTTGACTAATCTCCCTTTCCATTCCGCACCTTTACCAAGACCGGTTTTAATGAAGGAAAAAAAAGCGATGCAAAAAATATTAACAAAAAGAAGAGGATAAAGA
>JAFGRV010000225.1 GCA_016934975.1 Spirochaetales bacterium
AAAAAAACAAAAAGGAAAGAATCATATTAAAATTTGTCCATAGACGAATTTACTTGAGTTTTATTCGAAGGCTCTATACAAAGAACCTAGTTTTTTATAGAATAGAATGGAGGTTGTGGGACAGTCTCAATTAATAGATGAGAGGAGAATTACCATCACATGGACAATAAATCAAATCAGGAAAAGCTTCAGATCCGGGCAATACTTAATAGCTTGACAATAGAAGAAAAAGCATCCCTCTGTTCAGGGAAGGATTCCTGGACAACAAAAAGCATTGAGCGTCATGGGCTTAAAGGGATCTCAGTCGCCGATGGTCCCCATGGGCTCCGTAAAGTACTGGACGGCTCCACGTTACTCAATACACCGACTTCCCTTTCAACCTGTTTCCCCACATCCTCCGCATTAGGGGCATCATGGAATAAAGACATTATCTATGAGACCGGATGCGCCCTGGGAAGAGAATGCATTGACTTAGGAGTGGACATTCTCTTAAGCCCCGGGATTAATATGAAAAGAAGTCCTTTATGCGGGCGTAATTTTGAGTATTTTTCCGAAGATCCCTATCACACGGCAGAATGCGCCATTGCCTATATTAAAGGCGTCCAGGATCAGGGAGTGGGGACATCATTAAAGCATTTTGCCTGCAATAATCAGGAACTTAACCGGTTTTCAATCGATGCAATTGTCGATGAACGTACCTTACGGGAAATATATTTGCGGGCATTTGAACTCGTCCTTAAAAGTGTCGAACCCTGGACTGTCATGAGTTCATACAACAGCCTCAATAACATCCTCGTCTCGGAGAATAAACGCCTCCTCACAGATATTCTAAGAGAGGAATGGGGCTATAATGGTTTGGTCGTCAGCGACTGGGCCTCTATCTATGACAGGGTAAAAGCCCTGGCAGCAGGATGTGACCTGGACATGCCGGGAAAAGCGGGTTTAAGTGATGAATACATAGTGCAGGCAGTAAAATCCGGAGAACTGGAAGAATCGGTTTTGGACAAAACCGTATCAACCTATATCTCATTACTCAACAAAGCACACACGGCTCAAAAAAACAAAACTCCTTACGATCCGCAGTCACATCATACTATAGCCCACAAGGCTGCCGCCGAATCGATAATTCTCTTAAAAAATGATGAGGCTATTCTTCCCGTAAATAAAGAGACAATAAAAACCATTGCAGTGATCGGGGAATTTGCAAGGCAGCCGCGGTTTCAGGGAAAAGGAAGCTCCTTAGTGAATGCACGACAGGTTGATATTCCCCTGGACGAAATAAAGCAGCGGGCAGGGGCAGAAATAAAAGTCACCTTTTCTCCCGGATATTTTCCCAAAGGGGATAAAACAGAGACAAGAGATGATACCGGGCTTATCAATGAGGCAAAAAAATCCGTCAAAGATGCGGATATAGTGCTCTTTTTTGCAGGAACAGAAGAAAACGAAGAAGTAGAAGGAATTGACAGAATTAACATGGACCTTCCGGATAATCAAAATCGTCTTATTTCGACGTTATCCGGGATGAATAAAAATATTGTCGTCATCTTAAGTAATGGTTCCGCTGTCACCATGCCCTGGCACAAGGATGTAAAAGCAATTCTGGAAACCGGATTATCAGGAGAAGCCATGGGAAGTGCAATGGCGGATATTCTCTTCGGGAGCATCAATCCTTCGGGTAAACTCACTGAAACATTTCCATTACGATTGGAAGATACACCGGCATATATAGATTTTCCCGGAGATCATAAATCGGTTCATTATACGGAAAATCTTTATATCGGCTACAGGTATTATGATAAACGAAACATGGATGTTCTTTTTCCCTTCGGGTTCGGACTATCATACACAACCTTCGATTATTCTCATCTTACTGTCACACCAACCACTCTCCGGGACTCCCTGGAAGTAAAAGTAAGTGTAACAATCAAGAACACGGGAAAAGTCTATGGAAAAGAAATCGTACAACTCTACATCAGGGATCCGAAATCGTCTTTCAGCAGACCGGAAAAAGAACTTAAAAGTTTTGAGAAAACAGGACTCGCCGCGGGAGAAGAAAAAACTATCAGCCTGTATCTGAACAGAGATGCTTTTTCCCACTATGATGTGAAAAGAAAAAAATGGTGCGTTGAATCAGGAGAATTTGAGATACTCCTGGGGAGTTCATCCCGGGATATCAGGTGTAAACAGAGCATACAAGTTTTTTCAGAGGATACAGAACCCCTGCGCTTCACCCCTCACTCGTACATAGCCGATTTTTACGAGAATGGGACGGCAAAAAAAATGCTCCAGGAGTGGTTCAACAAAAAACCTAACATCGATGTGGATCTTGAAAGATTTAATGGATTGGAACGTGAAGGGATAAAAACCCTTCCGCTCAGCAAATTTACTAACTTTATGCCGGAAGTCTGTACACTCGGGGAATTGAGAGAACTAACGGATAATATAAATAGGGAACTTGAAAAGTAAAAAGAATGGGGAAAAACATGAGAACATGTCCGTCTTGTAAGATTAAACTTGATGAGACACATTACCATAAACAAATCATCGATATGTGCCCTGCCTGCGGGGGTGCGTTTTTTGATCATGGAGAACTTGAGTCGATCATCCAGATTGTGGACATATTCAAGGATATTGACCTTTCGGAACCGGAGATTGATTCGGTATCACAACATGAAAAAGAGAGAATACTCCTCTGTCCCGAATGTGCCCTCGAGATGAACCCGAAGGAAATTGCCGGTGAGATTATTGACATCTGTCCGAAGTGCATGGGAGTCTGGATGGATAAAGGAGAGATTATCGCCTTGAAAAT
>JAFGRV010000226.1 GCA_016934975.1 Spirochaetales bacterium
GACAATGACTATCAAGTGAATTTATTATCCGGTATTGAATTAGGTGCATGTGCTTATGATTTTGATGTTTTTACATTTGTGGGCGGATTTCTTGAAAGTCCGGATACGAATTCAAGAGGACAGCATGATATTTTTTCTTTTGTGACACCGGATACTGTCGATGCGATTATAATATCATCAAGTTCTCTGTATTTTTCACGAGGGTATGGTAAAATTAAAGAATTGTTCTATTCTTATATGCCTTTCCCTATTGTGAGCATTTCTGCGAAAATTGAAGGCGTTCCTTCAATTCTTATCAGTAATAAAAGCGGATTTAATCACCTTATCGACCATTTACTTACAATTCATATGTATCGACGATTTATTTTTATCAAGGGTCTGGAACATATTGAAGATTCAGTTGAGCGTTATAATGAATTTTTCTCTAAATTAGAAAAAGCTCAGATTCCCTTAGGCGACCAATTGATTATTCCCGGTAAATTTAGTAAAAGTTCGGGATACAATGCCATCATCACAATGAGTAATCAGGAAATTTTGAAGTTCGATGCGATCATCGCGTCAAATGATGAGATGGCGTGGGGTGCATTGGAAGCACTCAATGAAAAGGGTCTGAAAGTACCGGAAGATATTGCTCTTACCGGCTTTGATGATCTCAGGATTAGTAAATATATAAAACCACCCCTTTCTTCGGTAAAACAACCGGTTGTTGATATAGGATATAGGGCGATTGAAATTATCGCGTCCCTGATGGAGGGAAAAACCGTTTCTCCTGTAGAATATGTAGAAACAGAAATGGTGATCCGGACTTCATGCGGTTGTTCCCGCCATTTAAATTATTCTGACGAAAGTGAAATTATTGAACATACCTCTCATAATCTCAATGTTGAAAATAAAATTATTCAATTCAGGGAGCTCAGTCAGAAGCTTGCGAGTATCACGAATATTGAAGAACTTATCAGCCTGTTTGAAACGGAATTATCCCGTATCAACATAAATTTCTGTCTTTTTGCTCTATTTGAAGGTGAAAACCTGAAAAAGAACAGAAAAAATCAACTGAGAATAATTTTTGCATATGATAAAATAAAGGGGATGATGAAGGAACTTAAGGGTATTTGTTATCCGGCAGATAATCTTTTACCCGGTCATATCTTTACCGGGAATGATCATGATTCCGTTCCCGTATCAATCATTGTTGAACCGATATTTTTTGGAGATAAACCGCTGGGAATTATTTTTATTGACCAGAATAAGCGGGATGAGGTTATGTACAATATAATGCTCAGGATGTTTATCAATACCGCACTTAAAGCGGCTTTTTTTGTGCAGGAGGTACAAAGTAACGCATATCTTGTAGAAGATACGAATAATAAGCTTCAGAAAACCTTAAGTGAATTAAAACTCACACAAATACAAGCGATTGAATCGGAGAAAATGGCGGCTCTTGGGAAATTAGTAGCCGGTATGGCCCATGAAATTAATACTCCTATCGGGATCAGTGTTACCGCTTCATCTCACCTGGAAAGATTGACTCTGGAACTCGAAAAAAAATTCAAAGCGGATACATTAAAGAAATCTGATATGAAGAAATACCTGGAAAGCGCGCGTGAAGCTTCTCTTATGATTTTGTCTAATATGCAGCGATCTCACGAGCTTATATCAAGTTTTAAACAAGTAGCTGTCGATCAATCTATAGAAGAGAAAAGAATTTTTAATGTAAGAAAATACGTCCAGGAAATTCTGACAAGTATGCAGCCCCAATTAAAAAAAACCAATCATATTATCGAGGTTGTCTGTTCTCCTGTGATTCAAATTAAAGGATATCCGGGAGCATTTTATCAGATACTTTCAAACCTTATATTAAATTCTATTAAACATGCCTTTTCTGAAAATGAGCAGGGAGCGATACACATAGAAATTATTCAGGAGGAAAATAATTTAAAACTTATTTTCTCGGATAATGGATGCGGAATATTAAAAAAACATCAGGAACATATTTTTGAACCGTTTTTTACGACAAAACGAACAAAAGGCGGGACTGGTTTGGGGTTGAATCTTGTATATAATCTTGTTAAACATAAGCTATCAGGAAATATTACTTTTCAAAGCAGTAAAGAGAAAGGCACGACTTTTTTTATAACATTTCCTGTTGAATATATAAAAACATAATACAATTGTATCTGTGACAAAATCGAATGCATCACTATCATAAAGATAAACTAAATGTTTTTCGTTATAAATAGTGATAGATTTCCGATTCTTTGTGACAGGAGGAAATAATCAAATCCGACGGTTTGAATAGTTTAGGAAAACCAGTTTGGGGTTTATATTAAAAACTGAAAACAACATCCGGCATTAAAAAAGGAGTATAATTTAAATGAAAAAAAGGGAGAGTGCATATAGAGGAGAAGTCCCGACAGATGCATCACTCATAATTACGTACCGGTGTCCGATGAATTGCACGATGTGTCAGATTCATAAGAATCCCACAAAAAAAGAAGAAGAAATTAAGGCCGTGGTTTTTGAGAAACTGCCAAAGTTAAAATTCGTTAATATAACAGGTGGCGAACCATTTATCCGGGAGGATATTGAAGATATTATTAAAGTTGTCCGGAAAAAAACCCCCAGAATTGTCATTTCCACCTCAGGATGGTTTACGGAAAAAATTATTGCATTATTCGAAAAATACCCAAAACTTGGGATTCGTGTAAGTCTTGAGGGTTTATCCGTTATTAATGATGAGCTCAGGGGTAGAAAAGGGAGTTTTGACAGGGGTTTATATGTTTTATTGACATTAAAAAAAATGGGTATCCGGGATATTGGGTTCGGGATTACCATATCGGACAAAAATGCTCCTGAATTGCTTAAACTTTACGACCTTGCAAAGGCACTCGATATGGAATTTGCAACGGCGGCGACTCATAATTCCTTTTATTTTCATACAGGTGAAAACCAATTCCGCAAACCGGACATGATTACCAATAATATTAATCTTCTTATTAAAAATCTTTTAAAAGAAAAAAAACCTAAAAGCTGGTTCCGTGCATATTTTAACCAAGGTCTTATTAATTATATAAACGGAGGTAAACGATTACTTCCTTGTGAGGCCGGTTCCGTGAATTTCTTTGTTGATCCCCTGGGATTTGTGTATCCTTGCAATGGCCTCGAACAATCGATATGGAAGGAACATATGGGGAACCTTGCGGAAGCCGAATCTTTCGAGTCCTTATGGATGAGTGAAAAAGCAGAATCTGTAAGAAAAAAAGTATCGAATTGTCCGAAAAATTGCTGGATGATAGGTACTGTTGCTCCGGTAATGAAAAAGGATATACGTATTCCATTATTGTGGGTTCTGCGAAATAAGTTGTTTAAAAAGCGTTAATACATTAAAATACCCTGATCTTAACTCTTGAACGGAATTGATGAGGAGTATAATGGGTGTGAAAAAGATGAAACGGATTGGCATGAGGATTTTCGTCACCGGGACCCGTGGAATTCCCGGTATACAGGGAGGAATTGAGACACATTGTGAGAAACTCTATCCGCGGATTGCGCATATGGGTTGTTCCGTAACAATTGCCAGACGTCTTCCGTATATACAAGACAACCTCAATGAATATGGAAACGTTCAGCTTAAAGATCTCCCTACACCCCGAAGTAAACACTTCGAGGCGATCATTCATACGATAGTAAGTACATTTTATGCAAAGCTCAAAGGATTTCGATGTATCCATATCCATGGGATAGGGCCTTCTCTCTGTGCTCCCCTTGCTCGCCTCCTCGGATTAAGAGTTGTGATAACCCATCATGGGTCGGATTATAAGCGACAGAAATGGGGAAAACTAAGCCGCTTTATTCTTCGGTTAGGTGAATTGGCGGGAGTAACCTTCGCACATAAAGTAATTGTTGTTTCATCATATATAAAAAAAAGATTGGAGAGTATGTACAGACGGTTTGATATTAATTACATCCCGAATGGGGTGAAAATACATAAAAAAGTTGATAAAAATGACTTTTTACAACGATGGGGAATAGATGAGAATTCATATATTCTTGCAGTCGGGAGATTGGTACCGGAAAAAGGGTTTCATGATCTTATCGCTTCGTATTCGGAAATCAAAGAAAAGAAGCTGAAACTTGTTCTCGCCGGGGATGCCGATCATGAAACAGAGTATAGCCGCAGGCTTATACAATCTGCTCAGGAGAGCGGATGTATTCTGACAGGATTTGTGCAGCAGGAAGATCTTGGGCAATTGTATTCATATGCCCGGCTTTTTATTCTTCCTTCATATCATGAAGGACTTCCACTATCTCTTTTAGAGGCTTTAAGTTATGGAATCGATGTTCTCGTGAGCAATATACCTGCACACACGGAAATTGGATTGGATTCATCTTCATATTTTCAGTGCGGAAACCGTCAAAATTTGAGTGCAAAAATAAAAGAAAAATTAGCGCATCCCTACACAGGAGGAATGAGAAATACTCTGCTTGCTGAATATGATTGGGAAATCATCGCGCATAAGACTTTTAAATTATATCAGGAATTATGTCATTTCTCATTTTAATGTGTTCCTGTTTTTTATTTTTTTGGAAATATAGCATGATGGGTATTAACATAAAAGGACAAAAATGTTATTATATTACGTCGGGAAATTTTTTAATTGATGTATTATTAAAAAGAGTAATTTTTATTTTTGAAGTTTCGAACATTTCGAATGTTGCTGTATCCTTGTAAAGATGCTCGTCTACGGAAGGAAACAATCGAAATTAAAAATAGGTTTACGTTGGTTATGATAGAAACCACATAATATGTAAAGAAAGGAGAGAGAATTGTATTTATTAGGATTTGATATTGGTAGTTCTTCCGTTAAAGCGAGTCTGATTGATGCAGAATCAGGTCTTTTAGTTGCCCAGGCAATGTCACCAAAAGTTGAATTGGGCATGATTGTGAAGAACCCCGGATGGGCAGAGCAGGAACCCTCTTCATGGTGGCTGCATGTGGTAAAAACAAGTCAGGAAATAAAGAATCAAGCAGGTGATAAATTGAAGGATGTGAAAGCGATTGGGATCGCTTATCAGATGCATGGTCTTGTTATTGTTGACAAAGATCAGAATGTATTACGTCCTTCTATCATCTGGTGTGACAGCAGGGCCGTTCAAACCGGGGAAATGACAGCTTTGGAGATCGGAAAAGAAAAGTGTTTGAAACATCTTCTTAACCTTCCGGGAAATTTTACCGCTTCGAAGCTTAAGTGGGTCCGGGAAAATGAGCCCTATATCTTCCCCAGGATCAAATATGCCATGCTTCCCGGTGATTATATCGCCATGAAAATGACAGGCACTGTTACTACTACTCCCACCGGACTTTCAGAGGGCATTCTCTGGGATTTTACCCAGGATGAAATTGCCCAAATGGTCCTTGAAGCAAGCAATATCCCCCGGGAGCTTATTCCGGATGTGGTTCCGGTTTTCTCCATTCATGGGACACTTACCCGGAATTCGGCAGAGGAATTAGGTCTTCCCCATGGAATTCCAATATCCTACCGCGCCGGGGATCAACCGAATAATGCACTCTCCCTCAACTGCATCGCTGCCGGTGATGTGGCTGCTACGGCAGGTACTTCCGGAGTTGTATATACGGTAAGTGACAGTATTTCCTGTGATATGCTATCCCGGGTGAATACATTTCTTCATGTTAATCATGAAAAGAATAATCCCCGGTATGGAACTCTCATGTGTGTGAATGGTACGGGTATTCAGTATTCCTGGCTAAAACATAATGTTACCACAACTATGGATTATAATGAAATGGACAATGCGTCCATGACAGTGGAACCCGGTTCTGCCGGACTCTTTACATTTCCTTATGGAAATGGAGCCGAACGAACCCTTGAAAACGTTGATCTCGGATCCATGGTCCAGCATCTTAACTTCAATATACATAAAAAAGAACATATACTCAGATCGGCCCAGGAAGGAATCGTTTTTGCCCTAAAATATGGACTCGAAATAATCGGTGAAATGGGTATTAGAATAAATAAAGTAAAAGCAGGAAACGCAAACATGTTTTTAAGTCCACTGTTCGGCCAAATATTCGCAAATGTGTGTGCTAAACAGGTTGAACTCTACAATACCGATGGCTCCCAAGGTGCTGCACGAGGTGCCGGGATTGGAGCCGGAATTTATAAGAAACCTGAAGATGCCTTTTCCGGATTAGATAAAGTTGCGACAATAGATCCGGAAGAAAAGCTTATTAAACGTTATGAAGAAATCTATACAAAATGGAGAAAAATTCTCTTGTATAGACTTGAAATCGAAAAAAGAAAAGGAGAATAAAATGAAACCATCATATCACAGTCTTTGCGCATGGACATTTAATGCAGGAAAAGGTGGATTTACACCCTCAGATACCAGACCTCATTGGGATGACAGTAAACTCACGACCGTCGGAAAAATTCAGCTTATTAAAGAAAAGATTGCTCCACGCCTTCCGGACAATGTCCATCTTGGTTTTGAGGCACATTACGATTATGAGTATAATGAAGAAAATGCGAAGGAAGTAGCAGATGCCCTCGTCGATGCAGGAATCGCTTTGGCCATGACAACACCCGGAGCACATCGTCACTTTCCCTATGGCGGAATCTGTTCCCTCGATCCGAATGAACGGAAACAAGCCGGAGAATATGGAGAACGGGCAATTGATCTTTCTTATGGTCCTCTTAAAAAAGCCTGGAGCAAAGATGTACCCCCGACTTTCGTATTATGGAATGGTTCCTTTGGTTATGACCTTGCCTGTGTCAATGTTAAAGACATGTATAACAATCTGAAACAAGGAATTCTCGCAGTTTGTAAGTATGAAGCAAAAAAAGGCGGGGAAATGTACATTGCAATCGAACCCAAACCCAATGAAGGCCACCCCGCGATGCTTCTTCCCACCGTGGCAAGCGCTATTGTCCTCTGGAGAAAGCTTGCAGAATCAGATGGTATATCCATTGCAAAAAAAGGTGTAAATAAAGAATTCGGCCATTCAGAGATGATTGGATTAGATATAGTGTATGATACGGTAGAAGAGATTGATAATAATATGCTCGTTCATATGCATGTGAACAGCCAGGGATATAATGACGGTATCATCCTCGGAGGACCCGGGAAATATGATATTGATAACGGCACCCGGATAAATGGTATGAATATCGGTGTTGCAGGATTGATCAAGCAGGCGAACTATACACGCTGGAAAGGTCATGATATGCAGGTAAGAGCACACGATACGGAAGAGCAGGGGATTGATAGAATTGTCCGCTCCATTTTAAGCTGGGAAGCCTGTGAAAAAGCAGCAGCCGATATTAATGAATCCGAACTTGCAGGTTATTTACAGAAAAGGGAAACGGCAAAAGCAGAAGATGTGATGCGTCATGCTGTTGTCAATGCACAAAATTATTTTGACAAACTGTATAAGGGATAAAATCTTTCTTTTTTTATTTGAATGAGTAATAATTCGCGTTTTCATTGAAATATTTTATATGAAAGCGCGAATATATTTTTCGCCTCACTATCCGGCGGCGTTAAAGTGGATTCGTTTTTCACCCACCATGTATACGAAAATGAATAACCGAAAATAATAGTACTGTTGTATTTGGGAATATCAACAGCAATCTCGATAGAGAATATATTATTCCAATCATATAAGCCGTCTGCCAGGAATAATTTATCAGGATACTGATCTACCTCGTCATAGTGGAAATATTCTTCAACATCACCATAGATGATCGTATGATCGAGAGCATCTTTGTCATTCGACCCATGACGTATAAGTCTGTACTGCAAAGTAAGTCTCATATTAGTATAAACTCCGGATTCTATGCTGATAAAAAATTCATCTGAGTTGGGGGGGAGGTGCGAACCGAGATTTTCTCCGTCGTTGGTATAGCTGACATCCACAGGGGCGCTGAATGATGCGTAATTTTCTTCCGGGTAATGGGCATAGACAAAGGGTTCGATTTTTGTATATTGCAGAGTTATGAGGGTAAATGAAAATATGGGAACCGGTATTTTTGCGCCTAACTGAAATGCGACCATATTCCGGGGATTACTGAAAAAATGCTCAATATCCGAGAATTCCATTTCATCAGCATAGAATGAAAAATAGAACCGCGAATAATGGGGTATCTGAAAAATAATGTTAACCGATTGGGCAACATTATCAAAATTCCCCTGTACATTCTGATAAATGACCGGATAAAGCAGGGGATTCATATATCCTAATTCAAATCGCTTTCCCCAAATGGCAGAAGCAGCGATAGAAAGGGTTAACCATTCCGTGGGAAAAAACTCCAACATCTGGAGGGTAAACATTTTCTGGTAAGATATATTTTCCGGCTGTGTGAGACGGTTGTCCTCTTTTTTCCAGTCTGATAACGAGCCCACTGTATATGAGAGGGCAAGAGACGACGCAAGTTTTGTATAGAGATCGAACCCTTCATACGGCCGTGCACTCTCTGAAAGATAAAGATTCCCCTGGGAAAAACCCCAATCCCGTCTAAACCGTGCGAGACGAATAAGGAGATTACTGTTAAAAAATTCTGCGGATATTTCATCCTCCAGCCGGAATGAAAAATAGGGAGTGGATTCGATCCCTTCCAGGCTGTATCGGGGTTCACCGAAACCGATATGAAAACTATCCCATTTTTTTGTAAATGAATAGGGTTCGAATGAATCCGGAGATACCTTATCAAAAGTACCGCCAAAACTGCCATAGTAAGAAAGAAAAGAAGCAATATTCCCTTTTAGATAAAATGAAAGCGCCGTATCCATATGCCATGCATCAAGATCATTGATATTCAGATGAGTTGTTCCGTCACTCTTCATGCCGATCATTACATTGCCAAGAGGTCCCTTGAAGGGAATATTCCCGTTATGTATTCCTTCCTGAGAATCCTGAAATTCCTTCAGCATCTGCCCTATCATAGTTTGTTCTGAAGAATTAAACAGATTCCTTTTTTCATCAATCTTTTTTAAACAGATCAGGACCATACTGCGGGAATATGGTTTTGCATGAGACAGGTTTTGTAAAATACCTTTGATCGATGCAATTTCTAAAATTGTATACACCGGATGATCAAGATTGACTGCGAGATGAGTTTGGCTGCCTGCCATGTGTGATATAAAGAAAAATATGATAAAAAAAATAATGAATTGTTTCATAATCCTCCGAATGATCTCAGCATAAATGTTTTACCTGTGGTGAGCAAGTGCCGCACAGTAATAATTGGGGACATAACTCAGGCCTCAATCTACCACTCAATCCCTTTTTGAGCTTTTATTCCTTCATTATAAGAATGCTTCATACCGTGCATTTCCGTCACTATATCAGCCTTATTGATAAAAGACCCGGGAGCATTTCTTCCCGTAACGATAATGTGAACTCCCGCAGGCCGGTTCTGTAAAACTGTCAGGAATTCTTCTTCCTTAAGCAGATTTAATGAGAAAAGGTAAGTGATTTCATCCAAAATGATATGTGTGTATATATTTTCACTCATAATCTTTTTCGTTAAAGTCCAGGCATCCCGGGCTGCCTGGATATTTTCTTCCTGTTCTTTTTTGCTTAATTCGTTTATATCCTTAAAAATAAATCCTTTTCCCATGACATGATAGGTGTAAAGATCTCCCAATCGATTTTTGATTTTATGTTCTCCGCAGTTCTTCCTTGCCTTTATGAATTGAATCATACACACTTTTAATCCATGTCCCATGGCCCGAAGTGCAAGTCCCAGCGCAGCCGTCGTTTTACCTTTGCCGTTTCCTGTATAAATGATAAAGAGTCCTTTCTTCATAGAGAATACCTCCCTGGTGGCGCCTGATGGTGAGTCTCCCGGAGAGTTGCCTGCCGGGTTACTTGTTTTATTTTATAACTATTCATCCGGTTTCGCCACTAAAATTCAGGAAGTGTAAAAAAAAAATACAAATTCAGGATTTGCAATGCAAGATGATATGAGTCTCAAGCATATTCTTTTTGTACAGGGTGCTTCCTTTGGAAGAATGGAAGAAACGATATGGTTTCGGATTTTTATATGAAAGAGGAATAAAGTAGAGACGCATTGAATAATGGCTTTACCATCAATAAAAAGCCATCGCCGTTCAAGGAACGGACTTCGCAGGTGGTTTTTTACTACAATTGTTAGATTTTGATCCCGTGGATCCCTCTCTATTATAATTCTCTGCCATCCACTAATAATTTAAAAAAAAACAAAAAAATTAATGCAGCACGATTTTTCTAGTAGTTATTAATAGGTAAGAAGTAAAAAAAATAAGGAGGCTACTATGTCAAAAAATAGTATACATGATTTCCATTTTGTTATGAATAAAGGGTTGGAAGATAAACTTAAGAGTCTCAATATTTTTAAAGAATGTAAAAGTGTATCTGGTATGATTGTAAAGATTTTAAAAATATTGACACCTGTTATTACAAAGGAACATAAGTGGGGAAAACAGAGGATGTGCAGGTACAAAGCGGTGTGTAATGACCCGGATGAAGCACGTAAACACTTTCATGTGTATGTTCCGGATGATATGTATAGAGAGCTTAAGGTTTTGCATCAGGATTTAAACTTTTATAGTATTGCGCAGTTAGTTCGTGAGATTATTTCTTTTTTCTTTGGTTTGGTAATCTTGTATAAAAATGAGGTGCTTGAAGAATTAGAAAAAATATTTACAAAATGGCGGGAAGATGATGATCAGGAACGGTTAACATCACGTAAATTTATACGACAATTGTGGAAGATTATTCGACATCTACCCGGCAAAAATAGGCTGATAACTGTTTACGACTATCAGTATTCTCCTTTTTGGGTAACGCGAATATAAAATCAAACAATTTCTCTTCCTCACCCATCAACCCAGCCCCTCCCGCGCCCTCCATCAACCTTAATCCCTTTTTCCTCATCCCTCAATTCACGCCCCCTTGCAATCCCCATCAGCCTGTAATATACTTTTTGCAGGAAGGTGTATCCATGAACTTATCATACAAAATACTGCTTGCCGAGAAAAACTATAATCAGGCCCTGGAAATACAAAAACTGCTTTCTTATAATGATCATTTTGATTCCCATATTTCCTACACACCACATTATGAAGAAGTGTTACGCCTGGTGAAAAAAAAGGAATTCGATATTATTCTTCTTGATTTGGGAATCACCGGGAGGCGTCCGGCAGAAATTATCGGCGAAATCCGGGATCTCAGTTCCACTCCCTCGATTATTGCATTAATTGATGAGGTTGATGAAGGGGAGGGGATAGAGGCGATCCACTCGGGAGCCCAGGATTATCTCATTAAGTCCAGGGTTGATGTGGATATTCTTTCTCACTCGATTATTTTTTCGTTAAAACGGAGTCATTTGCTGAAACAGATCAATCAGGGAAAACTCCGGGAACAACATATCAGGCTCATTCTTGAACTCTCCTTTAAATCCTATTCTTTGAGCAAATTGATGCTTCAGGCCCTGGATCTCATTATTTCAATTCTTCCCGCCTCACCGGAGGTGCAGGCAGGAATCTTTATCGCGAAAGAGAATATCGAAAAGCTCCTTTTAGTGGCTCATCGTGGGTTTTCGGATGCCCGGGCTGATAGTTTTAGCGAGATTCCCCTTGGTACCTGTATATGCGGAAAACAGGTTGATAATAACTCCCTTGTGTTTCATGATACCCTGGATTCCGTGAATGAACATTTTCGTGTTCCCATTCTGTATAATAAGAAGTTCCTTGGTGTCATCATTATTATTTTTGAAAAAAAATATGTTACAACAATGTCTTTTGAGAAATTGCTTTTATCTGTCGCCGATTCGGTAGCCGAAGTAATCGAGAGTAAACAAACGACACAGCATCTGAAAACTCTTGCCTTTTTTGATACCCTCACAGGTTTGCCGAACAGAAATCAGTTTTGCTACCGCCTTAAACATGTTCTGGCGAATGCGAAGCGCTATAAATATAAATTTGCCTTGTTATTTTTAGATCTCGACCGGTTTAAGTTAATAAACGACAGTCTGGGCCACCATGCCGGGGATATGCTCTTAAAAGAGACAGCACAGCGTTTAAAATCAACAGTCCGGGAATCGGATATCGTGGCCCGCTTAAGTGGTGATGAATTCGCCGTCATCTTAACACGAATACGTCATGAACAGGAGGTTTCTCTCGTTGCCCGGAAGGTGTGTAAGAACCTGAATGAGCCGTTTTTCGTCTCTGATAATGAATGTATCATATCAGCGAGCGCCGGGATCGCCGTTTTCCCTGGTGATGGTGAATATATGAACAGGCTCCTTGTGAACGCGGATACGGCGATGTATTATGTGAAGAAACACGGAAAATCCAACTTTCATTTTTATAACCCGGAAATGAACGCCGAAGCAGCAGAATACGCGAAGATCGAAACATCCCTCTATCAGGCTTTGAATAATAATGAACTCATTCTCTTTTTTCAGCCTGAGATTGATGTGAAAACTCATACAATTGTCGGTGTGGAATCTCTTCTTCGCTGGAATCACCCGAAACAGGGTATCATTTTTCCGGCTGATTTCCTGGGGATCGCGGAAAAGACAGGATTGATAGGCCAGATAAATGAATGGGTACTCCAAAAAGTAATTGAGCATATTCTGTCCTGGCAAAAACAGAATATACCCCACTTAAGGATTTCACTCAATATTTCCGGCCACATGCTCCTTCAAAAAGCACGGCTGGAAAATATTATCGGAATACTAAAAAAGAGCAATATTCCCCTGGATTTTATCGAGATCGAGATAAGTGAAAATTACCTGATCAACCACCCGGATGATCTTGTAAATGGGATTAAAGATATAAACAAACTCGGCCTTCGTTTTTCAATAAATGATTTCGGATCAGGATACTGCTCGCTGAAATATCTCCAGGAATTACCGATATATAAATTAAAGATTGATAAATCATTCATTCATACAATCGATACAAATACAAAAAGTTTTGCTTTGGTCAAATCAATTATTTCAATGGGTCATTCTCTCGGGCTGATAGTCATCGCCGAAGGTGTGGAGCGGAATGAACAACTTGATATCCTCCGTGAATTGGGCTGCGATGAAGTCCAGGGATTTCTTTTATCAAAACCGCTTCCAGAGAATGAGTTTATGCAATATTTAAAAGAGAGTAAGTTTGTATAAATAGAAAACTCACATATACTCAATAAAATCAGTTCTCTCTATGACGGAGAGGAAGGTTTTTTTAGTTGTTCGGAAAGACATGAAATATATTTATCGCACTTAATACACACGTTATTCAGTTTATCAAATAGTTTTCTGTCACAGGTTTTCCAGGCAGTACCTGCGATTCTTTTTTTTTCATATTCATCCGAGTACACGGTATATTCTGTGCTTTGCAAGGCGGGTTCAGCCGGAGTAAAAGACAAATCCTTTTTTTCACCTTTTAATATTTTTAAGGTAGAAAGATGTTTTATCCGGTGAACGAAAAGTCCGACCTCTTCCCGGAGAAAGTACAGGGTAATCCCCGATACAATCGCGAAGGGAAGGCAGACAACAAGAATATTTGCGGTAAGCAATGCCGTAAAAAATGATTCGGCCCCGTTGACCAGGGGAATAAATATATAATCGAATATATTTGTAATGACAAGAACGTAAAGGATAATAAACCCATAACGCCTGATCTGATCGAATTTATCTTTCCAGTCATCCGGGAGAAAATGACGCAGAATCCATCCGCCATCCAGGGGAGGAATTGGTAAAAGATTAAAAATCATAAGGCAGATGTTTATCGAAAAATAAACTTTTAGTGCGAAGTAGATATAGCCAACTAAAATATTGGTCGAAAGACTGAATCCGATAATGACCATCCGGATGAGTTTTAACACAATAAGAATAAAACTTGCCTGAAGGAGGTTGCTGAAAGGTCCCGCCAAAGCACAGATTGCATCATCTCTGGAAGGGTTCTTAAAGTTATTCGGATTTACCGGCACCGGTTTCATCCAGCCGATAACCGGAAGCCCGGAGATTGCCCCGAAAAACGGAAAAAACAGGCTCCCCCACATATCAATATGAGCAAGGGGATTAAGTGTCATTCTTCCATTTATCCGGGCCGTATCATCACCAAGTATATACGCGGAAAAAGCATGGGCAAACTCGTGTACCGAGCCCGCAATAATAAAACAGATAATACCAATTAATACATATTCAAAATCTATGGAGTTTAGATTCACTCATTCCCCCTTAATAAGGCTGATCTCCTGATACAATTCATGACGAAGGCTTCACCCGTAACCCATTTAATTATTCTATGACGATGTTGCAATCTCGAAAACTTTTGATTTCCCGGGAACCTGCGTTTCGCTTTTATTCCACCTTTTTTGTTCAAAAAAGGCGGAATATTAGCATATGATGTAAGATATCGTATTTAGGTTGATGAGTCAAGCCGGAAAATGTTGTTTGCTCATAAGGCTATATTTCCGGATCTTACATGATTTTTTAATAAAAAACCCTTGTGCCGAATTATAACTTTTACTATCATCAACCCATAAAAGAACGGAATTGGTCTGTCTCTTAA
>JAFGRV010000017.1 GCA_016934975.1 Spirochaetales bacterium
AGCCGGTGCAGAAGCTACTTCTGTTTTTGTTGCTAATGAAGATGTATATATAACTGGATTCTCTGCAGGTGCCTTCGGTTATGAAGCATGTTATTGGATAAATGGATATAAATATAAATTACTTAAGGGAGCATATTCATGTTCTCTAAAAAGATATAGCTAAACAATGCATTACTTCATATAACTGCGGGTACAAGGCTCCCCTCGTCCCTCACTACCCCCTAATCCAAAGAATTGTTCTTTCATAGGTATTGTTTTTGTAGTATGCTTTTTTGTTGATGTATTAAAGTGTTAGATTTAAACGGTAATGCTGGACTTCTTGTACTCGCGTCCCGTTATACGACATACTGTGCTGGCTAAAAACACTCTTATTGCCATGCAATATTTTATTAATTCTTGCTCGTTCTGGATGCTCGCCGTCCATGACTCGCATTTTGAAAGTATATGTATACTGACAATTTTTTAAATTGTCAGTATTTCCAATTGTAGTTAATTGAGTCATTTCCTTTTACCATTCCTTTCACAGAAAGGCGTAATTAGAGACACTTATCTGCTAACAGGAAATGAAAAACTCTAAACAGTTAAGTATAAAAGAAAATTCAGAATTATGCTTAACTGTTTAACCATTTTATTCATCCGATAACAAACCGATAAGTGACAACTATACTGACACAGAGGCTGCCCTTTGTCATAAAAATGTTAAGTTTGGTAAGAATATCTAACCAAAAGGCTGCAAAAAAAATACCAAGTGTAGACTTAAAAAGAGTGTAGGAATATAATAGTAGGAAATATTATTATTAAGGATAGGTGTGTCTTCCTTATGTAAAAAATACTGTAGAAATAGTTTATCGATTAATCTATTCTATTAAAATAGAGATTGGTTTATATATGAATGAAGCATTATTTTTTATCGGAATATATATTACCCTCTCGATCTATCATCTCCTCATCTATTCCGGGAGAAGGCAGGATCAGAGTAACCTCCTTTTCGCATTGTTCTGTTTGTGCTATAGTTTTTTTCTTTATTGGAACTCTGTTTATCGATTTTCAGAGAATTATGAATTCTCACTTTTCCATTTCATCTATGCAATTGCCTGTATCATTTTCGCGGTTATATTTGTTTCTTTTCCTCACACCACTTTTAACCTGAAAACAAATCTGAAATTATCAAAAATTCTTATCGGGAGTATCCTTGTCTCCGGACTTATCACCACTATTCTTTTTCTGCTAAGGGGAAACCCTCTCTTTCTTCGTCTTCTCTATTCCATTCTCACAATAGCGATGATTTTTTATCTGAGTACGATTATCTATTATCTGCTTATCAAAAAAAACATCAGGAATAAAAACGAGCTGGTTATTTTGATAGGGTATATGCTCCTTTCCGGTTTTCTCATGGTTCATACGGCTGTTCTCGCACTCTATCTCGAGATACTTCCCCAATTGATTACCAGGGTATTTTTTCTTGCCATGACAATCGCATTTTCCTATAGTCTTGTGAACATGTTTAATCAGGAACATAAGGAACTTATCATCTTAAAAAATAGTCTTGAGGAGAAGGTTCTTGAACGGACAAAACAGCTTAAAGAAGCCCAGGAACAAAAGGAAACTTTTTTTATCAATATTGCTCATGAAATTAAGACGCCTTTAACGATTGTGGAAAATTCCTTTTTAGAGTTTTATAAATCATATAAAAATCCTCGTGAGCTTTATCTAATCCGCGCGGGTCTGGATAAAATGAAAAAAAATATTGTTAATTTTCTGGATTTACATAAATTGGAATCGGGCAGGTTGTTTTATAATCATGAAACGATAACGAACTGTACGGAAATGGTCCGGGAGGCAATTTCTCTCTTTACCCAACTCGCCGAAAAAAAGGATTTGAGGTTGATAAGTTCAATCGAACCTGATCCTCTCTACACCCACATTGATCCTTATGCCTTTGACAGGATTATCAATAATGTGATCGAGAATTCCATAAAATATAACAAACCCGGCGGCCAGGTGACAGTCGAGTTGTCATCGACGGAAGACGAAATAAAGTTATGTGTTTCGGATACCGGTATCGGAATCCCCGGGGATGTTATCGAGCATATTTTTCGTCCTTATTATCAGATCTTCCGTAAAAAAGGGAATATTCAGGGATTAGGTATGGGGCTTGCTATTGTCAAGGAAATATGCAATCAGGTAAAAGCAGAGGTTTCAGTGGAAAGTCATGTTCCTTCGGGAACCACAATCTCCGTCTGTTTTATAAATGTAAAGCCGGGGACCGGTGATAGTGTATCTCCTCATCTCTCCGGGACGACAGTCCCGGATTATCTCTCCGATTCTATTGCTCTGGAAGACAGCAAATACGATCGTGATAAACCGGTCTTACTCATTGTAGAGGACAATAAAGAGTTGCTCTCTTTTCTCATGAATAAACTCAAAACAGATTACAATGTCTTTTATGCCCTGAACGGGGAAGAAGGGCTTAAGAAACTTTCAGTCATCCCCGATCCGGACATCATCATTTCCGATATCATGATGGACCGTATGGATGGACAAACCTTCCGGACAAAGATGAAAGAAAAGAGTACCTATGCTTCCGTGCCCTTCATTTTTTTAACAGCCCGGACCGCGGAGGAGACAAAGCTCGAATGTCTGGCAGACGGAGCAGTGGATTATATAGTGAAACCATTTTCCACAGATGAACTTCTTCATAAAATCGCGGCCCTTTTAAACATGCGCAAGGCATTACATGAAAAAAATTTAAGTGAAGTGGAGAAACAGGTAAACAACTATATAAAAAATACATTAAAAAAGAAGGTTGATGACTCCTTCGGGACCGGCAAAAAGTGGGTTTATACTCAATATGGGATCTCCGATCAGGAAATACGGGTCATCTCCATGCTCAAACACGGACTCTTATATAAAGAAATAGCGGCAAACCTTCATCTCTCAATAAATTCGGTACGCACATACATTCGAAGAATCCATAAAAAGCTAAATGTCCAATCTACAGCGCAGCTCTTTCAGATTTTATCGTGAATTCCAGGGGTCATGATCACTCTCTTTTTTTTATGACCATTTTCCCTTTCATACCTATAAAACCGGCC
>JAFGRV010000227.1 GCA_016934975.1 Spirochaetales bacterium
AAGATGAAAATAAATTTATATTGTTAATCCATATTTTAGGTGCTGATAGTGAATTCCAGTATACTATAAAATATAAAGAGACCAGTGCATCAATTACTGCCCTGGATAACATAACTAAAGCATTATACCTCTTTAATGCATATGCAATTCAGTGAAGGGTAATGTTTTGGGAAATATGCAATAATTTTGTCATAGATGGGAAGTAGCAAAGTGATTAATGATTTTCGAATAGACAACAATTCATCTCTCCCGGTATATGAGCAAATCAAACAGGAGATTAAGCTGGCAATTTTATCCGGGACCCTGAAACCGGAAAGTCAAATCACTCCTATCCGGGAATTGGCGGCGGCAATAAAAGTGAATCCCAATACAATTGTAAAAGTCTATTATCAGCTTTCCGTGGAGGGTTTTCTGTATTCAAAACCGGGGCAGGGGTACTTTGTGAAAGAGATTGATAAAAACGAATCGGAAAGAAAAAATAAGTTGTTCGAGGAAATGACAGAGGAATATATTAATAAATCCGTAAAACTTGGGTTTACTTTCCCCGAGATTATCGCGGGAATTACGGAGCATCATAAAGGAGGAACCAATGACACCTGAAATTTTCTGGCTTATCCTTGGTCTTATATTGATTATCGCGGAGATATTTATCCCCGGGGTAATTGTCATCTTCTTCGGCTTTGGCGCGTTAATAACCGCCCTGACTACGACAATTGGTCTTACCGGGGATATCTATCTCCAGATTATTTTCTTTGCCGCATCATCTTTACTGCTTTTGATCCTTTTTAGAAATATCATTTACAAAAGGATATATAAGAAAGTCCCGGCAGGGAACAACCCCGATACCATCAACCTGGAAATCGGGAAGATTGTTCCGGTGGAGGAACTGATTGAACCGTATGAGGTTGGGGGTAAAGTACGGTATCAGGGCACACTCTGGGCCGCAAAAGCAGAGGAGAGGATCACTCCCGGGGAGAGTGTCCGGATTATTGGGTATGAGAACTTAACAATTGTCGTAAAAAAAATACATAAGGAGGAATAATATGTTACCTATTATAATAAGCGCTGCTATTCTTGCAGTATTGATCATCATTATCCTGATCAGTATTATAAAAATCGTACCCCAACGGACGGTTTTTATTATCGAGCGTCTTGGAAAATACCAGACAACCATCGAGGCGGGCTTTCATCTTATCGCGCCTTTTATTGACAAGGTTGCTTACAAACAGTCGTTAAAAGAGATTGCTCTCGATGTACAGCCCCAACGGTGTATTACCAGGGACAACATTTCCGTAGAAATTGACGGAATACTTTATTTCAGGATTGTTGATCCGGTAAAAGCAAGTTACGGTATTGCTGATTTTCAGTTTGCCATTATCCAGCTCTCCCAAACCACCATGAGGAGTGAGATCGGGAAAATTGATCTGGACGTGACCTTTGAATCGAGGGATAATATCAACACAAAAATTGTGAATGCTGTCGATGAGGCCTCTGAGCCATGGGGTATAAAGGTGACACGGTATGAAATAAAAAATATCCAGCCCCCGGAAACCATAAGAACTGCCATGGAAAAACAGATGCGTGCTGAGCGGGAAAAACGGGAACAGATCGCCCTTTCCGAGGGAGAAAAAATCGCAAAGATCAATAGAGCTGAGGGTGATAAACAGGAGGCGATAAAGCGATCCGAGGGAGAAAAAATAAAGCGGGAAAATGAAGCCCGTGGACAGGCCGCCGCGATCCTGGAAGTTGCAAAGGCGACGGCCTTAGGATTAAAGGAAATTGCCGCTGCCATCCGTGAAGACGGGGGTAAGGATGCAGTGAGTATGCAGATTGCCACAAACTGGATCAGTTCATTTGAGAAACTGGCGAAAACCAATAATTCCATGATTATTCCGGCAAATGTCTCCGATATGGCAAGTATTACTTCGATTCTGAATAATGCATTCAACTTTTCAAAGGATAAGAGCGTAACGGAATAAAAAGGTCTGTAGAAAAAAAGGAGACTGTTAAATAATCAACTGTAATAAAAATATAAATTAAGGTGATTAAGGGAAACAGAATCTTTGTTGTATGATGTGCCCCTATGTGTCAGGCGACTGGTATCCTGATATATAGGGGGGATTTATTGAAAATTAATCCAAAAAGGAGAATAAAACCTGGTATAAATATTAATAAACCCACTTTGATCCGGAAAATGCTGCAAAATTAAAGATAAATGTCGTATAAGATCGTGAGTTGTTAGCTTGTTAAGCTTGTCTTCCTCGTTCCACCTTTTAAATATTTGGTTTAATACCCAATAAACTTTATTTCCAAAATGTTTGACAAAACTCAAAAAAATCCGCAAAAACCCGCGAACCAGCTGCCCAATACTATAAAAATTCAAATCATGATGCATTAACTTCAACTGCCTATAAATATGTTCCGGAAAATAAGTATGCACATGGTGCCGCTTTTTTTCAGGCTCATTTGTTATTGGTAAATACTGGCTATATTTTTGATCTCCCCATTTATGAACTTTTTTGATTATTGGCATAATAATCGATAGGATTTTCATGATTTTCCCGGATAAGGTACCCCGATTATCACCCATAGAAAGATTTAAAAGATCCATTTTCATATTTTCATCCATGATGAAATGAAACTCATGATTACTTGATAATGACATATGTGTTCCTCCAATAACTAATAAATGATTTGTGCTTACTATTAATAACTATCAAAAAAGTCACCTTGCATTGCTTAATTGTTAAATTTTTTATATTTTTTTAGTTTAATGATTAATATTAATATATAGTTGACAATTTTCGGTTGATGGATATCATACTGCCAAATACATCCGATTAAAAATGTTTGTATTTACTTCCATCGAAATTCTTCCTTCCCTCTTGCAGCTTCTCCCAGCCTTGTGGCATACTACCTTATTATAATCAAGGAGCTTACATGAAAAATGAAGACGGCTATAGTCTATGGCTTCGATATTTCCGGGTTAAAGATAATGCATTAATAGAAGACTACAGAAGAGATCTTATCAACATCAAGGTAATGAAGTCTTCGCCAACAATGGAGGTTGCCAAAGACGAATTAATACGTGGTCTCTCGTGTCTTCTTGGAAGAGAGATAACGACGTGTACAGGGATAAAGAAGGGGACAATTATCCTTGGTGTCAAAGCCGATATTGAAGCTCAACACTCTATCAACCTGGAACCGGAATTTACGACAATTGTCGGGGATGGTTATGTTATCATTCGTACAATTTATGAGGGTAAAGATATCTTTATCATCTCGGGACTTTCGGAAATCGGTGTACTGTACGGCACCTTCCATTTTTTAAGGTTGATACAAACACATGTTCCCTTAAACCCTCTTTCCATCAAAAAAAGCCCGAAAATCCAGCTTCGTATTCTTAACCACTGGGATAATCTTGATGGAACTGTGGAGCGGGGGTATGCAGGATGTTCCCTCTGGGACTGGCATCGCCTTCCAGGACTCATTTCCCCGCGGTATAAAGATTATGCACGGGCAAATGCTTCCATCGGCATAAATGGGGCCGTATTAAATAATGTAAATGCAAACTCATTAAGTCTTACAATAGAATACCTTGAAAAAGCAAAAGTTTTAGCAGATGTTTTCAGGCCATATGGGATAAAGGTGTATCTTTCCGTCAGATTTAGTGCTCCCATGGAAATAGGGGGATTGAAAACCAGTGATCCTAAAGATAAAAAGGTAATCTTCTGGTGGAAATCGAAGGTTTCTGAAATCTATGGGATTATTCCGGATTTCGGCGGATTTATTGTGAAGGCCAATTCCGAAGGTCAGCCCGGACCTCAGGATTATGGCAGGTCCCAGGCAGACGGGGCAAATATGCTTGCTCATGCTCTGAAACCCTATGGCGGGGTAGTGATGTGGCGGGCTTTTGTCTATGATTTTAATATAAAAGAAGACAGGGCAAAACAGGCGTTCAATGAGTTTATACCCTTGGACGGAATGTTTATGGATAATGTACTCATCCAGGTTAAAAATGGACCGATCGATTTTCAGCCCAGAGAACCATTTCACCCCCTTTTCGGGGCCATGAAAGAGACCCCCCTGATGATGGAGTTTCAGATTACCCAGGAATATCTTGGTCTTGCAACGAATCTCGTATATCTTGGGCCACTCTTTAAAGAATGTCTTGATTCGGATACTTATGCAGAAGGAAAAGGATCGAGTGTTGGCCGGATAATCGACGGAAGTCTGTATAACAATAAACTCACCGGTATCGCGGGGGTTGCCAATATCGGGACTGACAGGAATTGGTGCGGCCATCATTTTGCTCAAGGAAACTGGTATGTATTCGGCCGGTTGGCATGGGATCACACCTTGGGTGCAGAGGAGATTGCGGATGAATGGATCCGGATGACTTTTTCCAATTGTCGGGAATTACTTAACCCTGTGAGTTCCATGATGATGACATCCCGTGAAGCAGCAGTGAATTATATGACACCCTTAGGTCTGCACCATATTATGGCACACAATCATCATTACGGGCCAGGACCCTGGGTCGATCAGGGCAGGCCGGACTGGACATCAACCTATTACCATCAGGCAGATCCATCCGGGATTGGTTTTGATCGTACGGTGACCGGGAGTAATGCCCTAAGCCAGTATTCTTTGCCAATACAAGAGTTATATGCCAATGAAGATACCTGTCCGGAAAACTTACTGCTCTGGTTTCATCATGTATCCTGGGATAAACAAATGAAATCGGGACGCACCTTGTGGGAAGAACTCTGTTTTAAATATGAAGCAGGCGTCGAAGCTGTCCGGAAGATGCGTCAAACATGGGATTCCATAAAAGATAAGGTTGATGAAGAGCGCTTTACACATGTTCAGGCCAGTCTTGGGATTCAGGAACAGGAAGCGATCTGGTGGAAATCTGCTTGTCTTCTTTATTTTCAGAGTTTTTCCCGTCTGCCTTTTCCTAAAGGGTATGATTTACCAACACATACATTAGACTATTATAAGAAAAAGCGGCATTATTTTGTTCCCGGTATATATAATCCGTTTATAAAGAAGTAAAATCGAAGACATATGTCGTAAATAAAGCAATCCCCGATCCCTATTACGGGGACCAGCAGCTTTATATTTCAGATAATTTTTCCCGAAAATCCTACTGGTACAGAACCGAATTTGAGATCCCGGAAGAATACAAAAATAAAACCCTCAGACTTGTTATAGATAGATGGAATATAACACCCCGGGAGATTGACGCGGAGTAATATGGTCTAACTTCCCGTAGACTGATAATGTTTTACGCCGAATTTCCAGATTTGCAGGCATATAAATAGAAAGATAAATCCGAAGAGCGGGCATATCCATTGAAACCAGACTGGTGAACCCAGGGGGCATTTTTTTTCAAAGATGGCGATCATTGGAAAAAAGTTGACGCATGCCAGAGGAATAATAAAGGTAAAGAATTTTTGAAACCATTCTTTATAAATGGCGATAGGGTATTGTGAGGCTTCCGTGCCCCCATAGGTGGCGATGTTCATGAGTTCGAGGGTTTCCGTGGACCAGAACGAGAGAGTTGCCTGGATGACAAACAGACCGTAAAAAAGGGCCGTGCCCCCGGATATGCCGAATAAAAGAAGCATGACTTTGGGAAAAGTCCATCCGATTTCCCCTGTAAGAGCTGCCCAGAGTAATATGAAGAGTCCTTGTAAAAATCTTCCGATTTTTGTTAATTGCATTTCCGAAGCAGCGATCTGGAACGCAGCACCCCTGGGTCTCAATAAAATTCTGTCAAAAAGTCCCATTTTTATTTGTTCAAAAAAAAGATCGAATCCGCGGCCTATGGATTCCGCGATAGCAAAGGAAATATTAATCATGCCATATAAAAAGGCAACTTCCCGGAGAGTCCATTCCAATAAACCTCCAAAGCGTTGGAAAAGCAAGATAATACAGATCATTTCTATGAAGGTGGTAAAAAAATGGCCGATTGACTGGAGTATAAAAGACATTTTGTATTGCATTTGACTGCGGATGGAGATCCCGATATATTTAAAGAAAAGTGCAAAGTTTGTCATCTCATCCACCTTGAATGGTTATTTTTTTTAAACCCCGTGAAAGAAGAAAGCGCCCGAGTAAAATAATAAGGAGCAGCCATACACCCTGGTGAATAAGAATCTCAGGTAGTTTCGTATAATTGATGTGTCCCATATACAGCCTGAAGGGAGAATCGATAATTCCTCTGAATGGGAGTATGTTGATAATGAATTGCAGCCATTCGGGGAACAAGGGGAGGGGGATAATGAGTCCGGATAACATCATCATTAACGATGGAAGGATGCGGTAAATACCGTCTCCGGCAATGGTCCAAAACAAAGAGATGTTGATTAATATGGTGATCGCACTGCTTAAGAGGATGGCAAAGCTGAGTGAGATAATAAATGCACCGAGGGCGAACATTCCCGCGGGCACTCCCATCCCTAAAAACGGGATTGCAATGATGAATATGGGAATTGCACGAAGCAGCACCGGGGCTGTCCTGAATCCGATAGCTTTTGAAAACCAATACCAGTAGCAGTCCAGGGGACGTACTATTTCATAAGCCACATTTCCCGTACGTATCAAACCCATCATCTCCTTATCCATGTTCCATGGTACTAAAAGCAAAAATGCCTGGCCAAGCCAGATATATGTCAGTGTGTCCGTAACGGACATGGGCATAGGCTGATGTGTTGATAGATAAAAGGCCTGGAATATCATTATCCGTATTAAGCCCCAGAAAAGCTGTGTGCCGATCCCTGCCAGGGCTGCTGCTTTGTACTGGAGGAGTGAAAGAAAGCGGACTTTAATAAGTGAGAGATATGATATCACTCATTGTTCTCCTTATAGAGCCGGGCGATGATTTCTTCTATAGGGATATTTTGAATAAAAATATCTTTTATATCATGTTGTGCCGTTATTTGTTTTATAATTTCAGCCGCGGATATTTTGGAAGGCATAAAGTGTAAAATAAATCGTTGTCCGTTTCGGGATATGACGCGTACATTATTCTCCGGTTTTAGTTCCTGGTTATCCGCGAGATCGACGATTAAACGTCGTTCCTCTGTTATTTTATTGCGGAGATCCCCGATGGTCCCGTCAAGAAAGAGTGTGCCGTTGTTGATGAGGATGATTCTCCGGCATAGGGCTTCTATATCATCCATGTTATGGGTTGTAAGGAGGACCGTCACCTTTTTTTCCGTATTAATCTTCTGTATAAAATTCCTCACGGCGAGTTTGCTCATGGCATCAAGGCCGATCGTCGGCTCATCCAGAAAAAGGATATCCGGGCTGTGGAGGAGGGATGCGGCAATTTCACATTTCATCCGTTGTCCGAGACTTAACAGCCGTACCGGGGTTTTAAGGAGGGGTTCCAGGGTTAAAAGGGAGCAGAGTTCTTCGAAGGATTGACGATACTGATGCTGCTTAATTTTATAAATATCTTTTATGAGGTCAAAGGATTCTATAACCGGCAAATCCCACCAGAGCTGGGTCCGCTGTCCGAAGACAACACCAATTTTCCCCACATGTTTTATCCGGTCTTTCCACGGAATTATATCGTTTACTCGACAAATTCCCGAAGTGGGAACAAGAATACCCGACAATATTTTTACCGTTGTGGACTTGCCGGCACCATTTGGCCCGATGTATCCGATCAATTCCCCTTTTTTAATTGAAAATGAAATTCCGTCCAGGGCTTTACGAATTGTATATTTGCGGGAGAAAAAACTCTTTATTGCACCTGCCATGCCTTTTTCACGATGAGGAACGCGAAACTCTTTTTTTATATTTTCAACGATTATTTGAGACATTTTTACCTTTTAGAAAATTGCTTCTTAGCAGAAACCGGAAACCAACCCGACATAATCTTGAGCAATAGGCAAGGCATCGATAATATCAACTATTCCGTCACAATTTACATCGGCGTTCCGTAAATCAAATCCCGCGGGATTTAATCCTACATAGGATTGTGCTGCTAACAAGGCATCCACGATATCTACGGAATCATCATTATTTGCATCTCCCAGGATTCCTGCCGGGGAAGGTGTGGGTGTTACGGAAGATCCCGAACATCCCGGGAGCTGCACATCCAGTGGTTTTTCAACAATCGACGGCACCTGGCCGCTTGTAAGACTGGGAATATCATGGGCTTCCACAACATCTCCCAGAACATCGGTAATACGTAAAGAATAGGGACCCTCCCCGAAACCGCTTTCATCAAGCCAATAATTGTAGTCCATCCGGGGAAGATTTTTCCAGTTTGTACTTGGCGTTTTTATTTCCACGCTGGTGATCGGCACAGGGTAGTTTCGGATCATAATCCCCGACCACCAGACCGAACTCCCGTCTTTAAAGGCGTAGGTTAAATTCCC
>JAFGRV010000228.1 GCA_016934975.1 Spirochaetales bacterium
CCTCCCGGGTGTATGGGCTTTTTACACAAACCATTATACCCTAAAGAATTGAGTTTGGATTGCCTTTTTTTTATACGGATTCAGGTAATATTATAGACAGGGCATTAGTATATTCGGGGAATGGAATATTGGGACCACAGCATATAACGTTCTAGGATTACTCCGTCTTTTTTACATTATATCCCATGAAAACCGGAATTTTCATTCCGTCCGGACTCTCTTCAATCCCGGCAAACCATGCCAAAATCTTGACATCGGAGTTCAACTCTATTACTCCCGGATCCGGTGTCCGCGGAGGACGAACGGGAAATACGTTGTAATATCCAGGTCCAAAGAAATTAACCTTACAGATATACTTTTCTATCGTACTAATATCTATCCATTTTCCCTTGAGCAATTCAATTACTACCTCATATTCTTCCCTGGCTCGATTATTGATAGTGATGGAAGATATCGAACCGTTCAATATAATGAATTTACTTAAAACCAGTTCATGGTCCCCGGGATTATTGAGATATTCAAAAATTTCTCCCATATCCAGAAAAAAATCGAAAACATTGTTCAGTTCAGAAAAGCTTTTATCCGGGTCAGGTGGACGATTTTGAGTATATACGCTAATAGCCAGTACCATGAGCGGTATCATGAAAAAAAGTTTTTTTCTTTTCATCCATTATTCCTTCACCACCAGTGTAATCGTTTATTTTTCAATGGTCAAGAAAAGAGAGAATCGAATCATTCCGAATAATAAATTCGAATTTGCTTAATAATACCTTCACCTTCGCTTACCGTACGGATATGTTCCATATTACTCAATGCTGTATGTATCAATCGTCTTTCAAAGGGATTCATTGGTTCAAGAAGCTTGGAGCCCTTCGCCTTTCTTACGGAATGTGCAATTTTTTTTGCCATTCTAACAAGGTTTTGTTCGCGTCTGATCCTATAATTTTCGGCATCGATAATGACTCGTAATTTCTGATTTTTTCTGCCCGCATAAACATTTACGATCAACTGAAGAGCATCAAGATTTTTTCCTTTTTTTCCAATTATGATATTTGAATGTTCCGATTCTATTTTTATTAACAGCTTCATCTCACCCGTTTGCGTACATTTCACACGGCTGGGAAAACCCATTTTATCGAGCAGAGAAAGTGTAAATTGAGTCACATCGTCCATTAATACGGGATCGATATTCTCATAATCTTCCTCATCCTCGACAAATACTTTTATTTTTACCGACCCTTTTCTGAAAATACTTTTTTTCACCGATTCCACAATTTCAAAATCGATCTGGTCGCTGTTAAGGTCAAGTTCATAAAGCGCTTTATCTATCGCTTCCTGTTCGTTTTTTCCTTCAAATTCCTTATACATATGAATTAACTCCTTAGAGAAATAATTATGTCTGTTGTTTCTTTCGCTTCCTGTATTTTGTGACAAGGATCTGCTGAACGAAAGTCAGTACATTTGTTATTGTCCAATACAGAATTAATCCCGAAGGTGCATTGTATAGTATAAAAAAGAAGAAAATCGGCAGACCCCAGGTCATGATTTTCATGCTGTTATTTGTCGATGCGCCGGGATTCTGCATAAATTTCTGCGTAATGATCTGCGTTACTATATAAATAATAGGCAAGAGTCTGATGTCACTCCATCCCAGAATCGGAATTGAAGCAGGATAAAAACTATAAACGGATTCCGGGGCAGATAAATCATTTATCCATCCGAAAAAAGGAGAACCGCGGAGTTCAAATTGTTTACTGAGGAGGCCGTAAAACGCGAAGAATATTGGCAGTTGCAGCAACATCGGCAGACAACCTCCCAGAGGACTGACTCCCTCTCTTTTGTAGAGTGCCGCCATTTCAAGATTCATTTTTTGAGAGTTGTTCTTATACTTTTCTTTCAATTCCGCGATTTTCGGACTCAATGCCTGCATTTTACTGGTTGATTCATAACTTTTATGTGTAATGGGATAAAGCACTATTTTAATCAAAACGGTCAACATGATTATAGCTATGCCGTAATTCTTAACCAAGGCATAAAAGATGAAGAGGATTTTTCCCAGGATCCATTCAAGCCACCCAAGGATATTTGTATCGAGAGCGGCATTCAAATTCAATCCTGAAATTCCGAATTCGTTATCTTCGGCTTTATTAAACCTGCTCAGTGTATCTGCTGTTTTCGGCCCGGCATAAAATCGGTAGAGATCTTCAATGTCCATGCTTTTTATTTCTTCGCGAACAAAAAAGAATTTTGACGTCGCAGGAACACCGTCAACGGGCTTTGATGAAAAGATACTTTCTTCGACCGCCGATCCGGGTATTCCGATCATGGTAAAATATTTCCCGATTATCGATGCCCAGTTTACTCTTTCGGTCGTGCGGTAAAGGTTTGCGGACAATTTCGGGGATCGCTTTTTATCGCCGTAGTATGTATAGAATTTTCTATATTCGTAGCGTGTGTTCAGGTTGTCAAATTCCGGACCGATCTGGGGGCCGAAAGAAACGGTATATGACTTCCCGTTTGCATTCAGGACTTTTCCGTTCTGAATCGAGATTCTCAACTCGAAAAGATACTCATCCGGTTTGAATGAATATTCTTTTTTGATGGTAAATTCCTGGTCAAAGGCTGTTTTAAATGTCTGCCGAAATACAATTCTGTCGAGATTTCCGTTCGCATCGTGAATCCGTTCTGACACGTCGAAATTGGAAAGCAGCGGCATTCCATCGAATTCTCCGATTGTTATTGCAAATGCCTTTTCACCGGAATCGCCGCTGAAAATCATATCAATCGGTTTATCCTTATCAAGATGATGGAGTAATTTCAAAGACTCGATGACTGCTCCTGCAGTTGAGAAAGTAATATCATAGACATTGGTTCGCTCGTTGATTACACTTGCTTCCGGCCCCTGTTCAGTTTCATCCGAAATAAGAATTTCGGTTCCGGATGGCGCTATCATCTCGCTCAACATTTCAGGCTTCTCACTTATCGGCTGAGTTTCAGAGACGATTTCCGTCTGCTGATCCGTCGGTTTCGGTCCGAAAAAATAATTAATTAATGCAAATCCGAGAAGAGTGACGATTGCCGACAATACAACCGCCAAAATAGTATTACGATCCATTACAATCTCCCGTCGTCTCTGTTTACTGCAGCAATATCACCGCACCTGTTTTATGCAATAGACTCTGAATCTGATCTTTTCTTTCTGAAAAATCCGTCCTGACATCCTTAACCAAAAACAGAAGGTCCTGATTCATGACAAAATTATTCTTAATAGTACGGTACACTTCACGAATTATTCGCTTGCTTCTGTTTCTTTGCACAGCCGATCCGCAATTTTTCCTGAATGTAATACACATTCTGGAATAGCCCAGATCATTAGGGCTGTAGAAGAGTAATAATCCCCCCCTATGCTCTTTCTGTCCCAGTGAGAATAATGCAGAAATGTCGGACTTTTTTCGAATAATTTCCAGTTTAGTAAGGTTTCTTTTCATCGGTCACGGAGAGCTTTTTTCTTCCTTTTTGCCTTCGCCTTTTTAATACAAGCCGGCCTGCCTTCGTTTTCATACGTGCCCTGAATCCGAATTTTCTTGTCCTTTTTGTTCTGCTTGGTTGATACGTTCTTTTCACTGTCCTATATCTCCTACACAGTTGGAATGTGTTTGTTTAAGTAAAAAACAGGTTAGACAGTATACTTATTCTGATAAAGAAATGTCAACTCGGTATCCACCACATCAATAAAGGATATTCTGAACACATCCACATGATAGATAATAGCATCATTCTTCTTATGCCGGGTTGATTTTTCTGTATTTTGAAGTGGAATTCAGGTTTTATGCCCTAAACTATCCCTAGTTTAAATTCAATTTTCGTGATCTCCGTTTTAGGAAGAACCTCCCTGATTTTTCCAAGGATTGTTTTTTCATTCATTTTGCCGAATTGCATCCAAACTGAATGATCTGCGCCAACCCGTAATATCGGACCGCTAAATTCCAGTATTTTTGTGTGTCGGGCAAAATCATATCCCGCTATATTCGGCCACTCTTTCAATAAAATGAGATAACTCTTTTTTTCATCAGGAAGAAGCGAATTGATTATCTCATCGATGAAATCAGATGCTTTTTTCACTTTTTTCCAATCTGCCGTTTTTTATACAGAATATTTCCGTATCATCAATGGAAATTTGATTGAAAAAAGATTCCTGCGGAAGAATAGTGAAAAACGCCTGATCGTATGACGGTATGGCCGACATCACGTCGAGTTTTATACCGGAATCCAATTCCAGGAAGACATCATCAATCAAAATAACAGGCAATTTGTCATTGTTCATCGAAACATAATGAAGCTGGGATATTTTTAAAACTAGCGCCAGCAACCGCCGTTGTCCCGTCGATGCTATCGCGGCATAACTACGCTCACCCGATCTGAAAATAAAATTGTCCCGGTGAGGACCAAAGAGTGAAAAACCGTATCGTACTTCTTCATTCAACCTTGAATTAAGAAAGTCGTAAAAACCTTCGGCTGTATCGTGTCGAGACACTGAGGGTTTATACATGAGTCTGACCTCAATATTCGTCAAATTGCGATACATGTCCGTGAATCGTTTTTCGATGGAATTGATGAACGAGTATCGATACCCTGTGATTATCAAGGCCAACTCCGCAATTTCCCGGTTATAAATGGCCGCGATATCAACTTTTTTCGTTCTCAGGCAGATATTCTTCATTTCAATCAATCTTTGATATTTCCTTATCTTCTGGATATACTCTGGAAATAAAAGGCATATTGACTGATCCATGAATTTTCTTCTTTTTATCGGCGAACCTGTAATTATTTCGTCGTCATCATAAGAAAATAATATCAATGGATTAATCGACAGGAGATCTTTTCTGTCTTTTACTTTGCGTTCGTTGAGAAAAATTTCCTTCTTGCCGTTTTGATAAGTAAATTTGACCCGATCTTTTTGGTTATTTTTAAATCGCCCTATGACAGAAAAATCATTTTTTGAAAATTCCTTTACTTCCGTCAAGTTTTTTGTTCTATACGAGGTCCCATATGATAAAAAATAAAGGGCTTCGAGAAAATTAGTTTTCCCTTGACCGTTTGTCCCTTGCAGAAATATATTTTTCCCGGAAAATACTGTCTCTGTATTAGCTAAATTTCGGAAATTATACGTTGATACCGTTAAGAACGCCATTAGTCAATCAGCATGGGCATAATAACATGAAAATAATCCGATTCGGGAATGGAAAAAATCGATATTGCCTTGTTTGTTTCCGTGAACCTGATAGAGACTTCATTGGATTTCATTTCTTTGAGGGGGTCGGAAAGGTAAATATAATTGAGTGCAATGGAAATTTCCGGACCGTCGTAAACACATTCGATCTCTTCCCTGGCTATGCCTATTTCACTTTCTTCAGAATTCAGCACGATTTTATTCATTGATGCCGTTAAATATATTCTTCTGGATTTTTGTTCAACGAGCAGCGATACCCTTTTCAGCGCATCATGAAGTTTGTGTTTATCGATAATTATCTCGTACTTTTGATTTTCAGGTATAACCTTCCGGTAATTGGGAAATTGCCCCTCAATGAGTGTCGATGAAATTTTCTGGTCGTCAATATTGACAAAAAAATGCTTGTCGGTCAATGCGATTTTCATTTTTCCTTCACCCGTACATAGTTTTTTTAAAATATATAGTATTTTTGGATGAATGATGACCGATTTAAAATTCTCGAAATGATGATTCGTATTTTTACAGATATATGATAACCTGCGACCGTCGGTCGCTACCATTTTTATCGAATTTTCCTCATTTTCAAAATTAACTCCATTCATA
>JAFGRV010000229.1 GCA_016934975.1 Spirochaetales bacterium
AACCATAACGGCAAAAAAAATAGTTTCGACACAGGACCGGGAGATATTAAAAAAAGGATTTATACAGTATTTTAAGAAACTTCTTTCTTCAGTTATAAAGCTTCCGATGAATAGGATTCAGATTGATTCATTATTTGAAACTTATGGGATTGATTCGATTATTATTATAAAATTAATAAATGAACTGGAACAGAAATTTGGTTTATTACCGAAAACTTTATTCTTTGAATATCGAACTATCCGGGAATTAGCAGAATATTTTCTTGAATCCCATGCAGAGACAATAAAAGAAATGGCGGGAATCGATAAACCCGGAGAAACATCAATTGAACAGGCTGAGGATAAAAATGTAAACAAGGAAACTTCACTCTTATCCTATAAAAGTCGTAAAGTTCGTCGTATTTCATATAGTGGAATTGATTCATGGGGATACAAAGAAAAAGGGCCCCTGGATATCGCGATTATCGGACTTTCAGGTCGATTCCCTCAATCATCAACTATACATGAATTCTGGAAAAATCTACGGGATGGTAAGGATTGCATAACGGAAATTCCCAAAGCGCGTTGGGATTATCACTTGTATTTTGATGCAGATAAAGACAGTCCGGGTAAAACCTATAGCAAATGGGGAGGTTTTATTGATGGTGCAGACCAATTTGATCCTCTTTTCTTTAATATTTCTCCCAAAGAAGCAGAGATTATGGATCCTCAGGAACGTCTCTTTTTACAATGTGCTTATGAAACCATAGAGGATGCCGGATATACCCGGAATGATCTATGGTCAAATGAAGGTATGAAAATTAAAGGTAATGTAGGTGTATTCGCCGGTGTTATGTATGAGGAATACCAGATTTATGGTCCTCAGGAAGCAATTAATAATAGATTTACTGCGCTCTCCGGGAGTCCTTCATCCATAGCTAACAGGGTATCCTATTATTTTGATTTTAACGGTCCCAGTATGACAATAGATAGTATGTGTTCTTCTTCTCTTACAACTGTGCATCTTGCATGTCAGAGTTTAAGACGAGGTGAGTGCAGGATGGCCCTTGCCGGGGGTGTTAATTTATCAATCCATCCTAATAAATATATTTTACTCGGACAGAGCAATTTCGTATCAAGTAAAGGGCGGTGTGAGAGTTTTGGCCAGGGAGGAGATGGTTATGTGCCTGGAGAAGGTGTGGGAGCGGTATTACTAAAACCACTTTCCAGAGCTGTTGCTGATGGCGACCGCATCTATGGGGTGATAAAAGGAACAGCAATAAACCATGGTGGGAAGACAAATGCTTATACAGTTCCCAATCCGAATGCTCAGGCTAGTGTCATCGGAAAGGCCTTTGAGGAAGCCGGAGTTAATCCCCGGACAGTAAGTTATATAGAGGCTCATGGGACAGGAACTTCATTAGGTGATCCAATAGAAATCGCAGGTTTAAATAAGGCATTCCATGATTATAATAAGGACCAGGGATTTTGCGCAATTGGTTCGGTAAAGTCCAATATCGGCCATTGTGAGAGCGCTGCCGGAATCGCAGGTATAGCAAAAGTATTACTTCAATTAAAGTACCGTCAACTTGTACCCTCACTTCATTCCAGTACATTAAATCCTAACATAGATTTTAAGAATTCACCATTTAAAGTTCAACAGAAGCTTGCCGAGTGGAAACGTCCCCATATTAAGTTGAATGGAGAAAGTAAAGAATATCCGAGAATCGCCGGAATATCTGCTTTTGGGGCCGGGGGTTCTAATGCTCATATCATAATAGAAGAATATATTCCAAATCAAAGTACTCCTTCTGCAATCCAAATTAATACCAAAAATCCGGCTATTATTTTATTGTCTGCAAAGAATGAGAACAGACTTAAAGAACAGGCAAAACGATTATTGTCTGCCTTAATGGAGAATCAATACTCACAGAATGATCTGGCAGATATTGCGTATACGCTTCAAAAGGGGCGGGATGCGATGGATGAGCGTCTGGCATTCATAGTCACTTCTAAAGAAGAATTCGAAGCAAAATTGGAAAGCTTTATTAAGGGAGAACAGAATAGTGATGAGCTATTTCGAAGTCAGGTGAAGCGGAATAAAGAATCCTTGGTTTTTCTAAAGACTGATGATGATATGGAAAAAACTATCGACGCCTGGATTTCAAAGAAAAAATATGTACAGCTTGTGGAGCTTTGGGGAAAGGGAATTGATATCGACTGGAATCGGTTGTATGGTGAGGTGAAACCTAAACGTATTAGTTTACCTGCATACCCTTTTGCACAAGAGCGATATTGGGCTCCCCAATCTGAGAAAATATCAATCAGTGGCTCTACTGATACAATTGTCGCAGATACTATTCATCCATTACTCCATAGAAACAGTTCGGATTTTTCCAACCTGCAGTTTACGTCTACTTTTACCGGAATGGAATTTTTTCTTGCAAATCATATGATAAACGGTCATCGTATATTCCCCCTCACCGGGTTTCTGGAAATGGCCCGGGCAGCGATGGAAACGGCATCCGGAATCCCAAAAGGGAAGAATATGGGTATAGTCCTTCGCGATATAGTATGGTCTTCTCCAATTGTTTTAGATACGAATAGAAAAGAAGTACATATCAGCCTATATCCTGTTAAGAATAATGAGATTCTCTATGAAATTTATTGTGATGCTAAAGAATCAAAAACACAACTAATAGTACATAATCAGGGGAAAGCGGTCATCCAAACTTTGAAAAATGTTCCAGTGTTGGATATGGAATTATTACAATCCGGATTGACAAAAGATACTTCCCCGATTGATCAGTACTATGAAAATTTTAAAAAATGCTCTGTAGAGTACGGTCCGTCATTTCAGGGAATAGAAGCACTTTATTTTGGATCCGAGCAGGTTTTGGCAAAATTGTCCCTGCCTGTTTCCGTGGCGGATACGAGGGACCGATATGTGATACATCCGAGTATTCTGGGTGCGGCAATACAAGCGACCGCAGGATTTACAAGGTATTGTGGAGAACAAAAGGAGAAAGGACAGATATCCCCATTTAAAAGTGTTCTTCCCTTTACTCTCCGGGAATTGGAAATATATGATTCGACCGCTTCCGTTGTATGGGCCCTCATTAGATATAGTGATACCGGGACCGGGAGTGACAAGGAAGAAAAGTTTGATATTGATTTATGCGATGAGGGTGGAAAGATCTGTCTGCGGATAAGAGGCTTTGCATCTCAGGAACTCAAGATTGCAAAAGATGCAACACAGACAGCCCCGGGTATTGGCACCATTTTTCTTACTCCCGAACTTAAAGAGAGTTCAATTCCGGAAGAATTGCAAACTCCTCCTTATGCTGCGTATCTGGTTGTGCTTTGTGAGACAGAAGAAATAACCCCGGCATATATTCAGGATCGGATACAAGGAGTGCGCTGCATTTCCCTGGAATGTGAAGAAAAGGATATTGATAAACGGTTTGAAGCATATACGATCCGGTTATTTGAAGAGATTAAGAATATTTTATCAGACAATCTGAAGGGTAATGTATTGATTCAGGTAGTCTTTCCCCTGACCGGTGAAAAAAAATTATTTTCCGCCATGTCTGGTTTACTTAAAACAGCCCGTCTGGAGAACCCCAAACTTATCGGTCAGATGATTGGATTTGAACATGGCAAGGATACTCAGAGCTTCCCGGATAGAATTATCGGGATTCTTAAAGATAACAGCAGATCTCCAAAGGATAATGAGATTCAATATATTCAGAATAAAAGATATGGTATAGAGTTAAATGAAATCCCGGATTTATCTGAGACGGTGAGCATCCCCTGGAAAGCCTCTCAGGTCTATTTAATTACCGGCGGCGCAGGCGGTCTGGGATTAATGTTTGTGGAAGAGATTGTTCGTAAAGTAAAAAAAGTAAACATTATTCTTACCGGCCGTTCCACCCTTAATGCCGATAAACAGGCTAAAATTGACCAGCTTAGAAAAAATGGCTCCAGGATAGAATACAGACAGCTTGATATAACGAATAAACAAGCTGTTGTGGAGGGAATACAAAAAATCAAAGAAGATTTTGGTACACTTAATGGTATTATTCATAGCGCCGGTGTGACAATTGACAATTTTATTTTGAAGAAAACCAGTATGGAAGTGCAAACAGTCCTTTTACCAAAAGTGACAGGACTCCTGAATATTGATGAAGCAACAAAAGACTTGAACCTGGACTTTTTTATACTCTTTTCCTCTGGTTCGGCTGTTATAGGAAATCCGGGTCAGGCGGATTATGCTGCGGCAAACGCCTTTATGGATAAATATGCTGCATACCGGAATTCTCTAGTTACCTTAGCACAGCGCCATGGACAGACGCTTTCCATTAATTGGCCTTTATGGAAAGAAGGGGGGATGCAGGTTGATACTCAAACCGAAGAGATGATAATCGAGAGTACCGGGATGATTCCCATGCATACTGTCACTGGGTTTAATGCTTTTTATAAAGGATTTACTTCGGGGCATACCCAGGTGATGGTGATGGAAGGTTATCTTTCTAAAATGAGATCAGGATTATCTATGATGACTCCTGATATTCAATCAAAAATAGAGAAGAAAACTGATATATCTGTGGATTTACCTTTGCTCAAAGAAAAAACCCTTCATATGCTTAAGGTTTTATTGGGACAAGAGATCAAACTCAATGTGAGCAGGATAGACGGGGAAGAGCCCCTGGAATCCTATGGTATCGATTCGGTGATGATCACCAAACTCAATAAAGAATTGAATGATATCTTTGAGGATTTATCGAAAACCTTATTTTTCGAATATAGAACTTTGGACTCATTATCAGAATATCTCATTACCGACTATCAATATGAATGTATGAAATGGACAGGACTTTATCATGATAAATCTTTACTTGTAGAGGATTCCCCCAAAACTCCTGTTTATAAAAGTGATTATGGGAATTTCCCGGTTCTTCGTTCATTTAAATCTCAAGAGAATAGTGTACCTCATTCTATTTTCCCATGTAAAGATGATAAAACAAGTGAACCCATAGCCATTATTGGTATCAGTGGATCATATCCTCAATCACCGAATCTGAACATATTCTGGGAGAATCTAGAGGCGGGGAAGGATTTAATCACCGAGATTCCCGAAGGTCGATGGGATCTGGAAGATTTTTTTGATCCTCAACCTCAAAATGATCGATTTACCGCAAAAAGTTACTGTAAATGGGGGGGATTTCTTGAGGGATTTGCAGATTTTGATCCGCTTTTTTTCAATATTTCACCTCGTGAAGTTCTGTCTCTCGATCCCCAGGAACGGCTTTTTATTCAATCCTGCTGGGAAGTATTTGAGGATGCAGGGTATACCCGGGAAGTATTATCACGGCAGTTTCATCGACGGATTGGTGTTTTCGCCGGTATAACAAAAACAGGATTTGATTTGTATGGTCCGGATTTATGGAGATTGGGTGAAGATGTCTTCCCGCGTACTTCATTTAGCTCCCTGGCAAATCGTGTTTCCTACTTTTTTGATTTGCAGGGACCCAGTATGCCGGTGGATACTATGTGCTCCTCCTCATTAACGGCAATTCATGAAGCGTGTGAATATTTACACCGTGGGGAATGTGAGATGGCCATTGCCGGGGGAGTAAATCTTTATTTACATCCATCTAATTACATTGGTATGTGCGGGCAGAAGATGCTTTCTATAGATGGACGCTGTAAAACCTTCGGACAAGGTGCAAATGGATTTGTACCGGGTGAAGGAGTTGGAGCGGTATTATTGAAACCATTATCCCGGGCAGTGAAAGATAATGATCATGTTTATGCAGTGATTATTGGTTCAAGTATTAATCATGGCGGAAAAACGAATGGCTACACTGTTCCCAATCCAACTGCGCAGGGAGATCTCATCCGGGATGCGTTTAATAAAGCAGGGGTAAATGCTCGTACGGTGAGTTACATAGAAGCTCATGGAACCGGAACCGCCCTTGGTGATCCTATTGAAATTACCGGACTAAAACAGGCTTTTAGCAAAGATACAAAAGATACTCAATTTTGTTCTATCGGTTCAGTGAAATCTAATATTGGACATCTGGAAGCAGCATCCGGGATCGCCGGACTGACAAAAATCGTACTACAAATGAAACATCAAATGATTGCCCCCAGTCTACATGCAAAAGAATTGAATCCGAATATTAATTTTACAAAATCTCCCTTTATTGTACAGCAGCAACTTGGTAAATGGCTCCGGCCGGAGATTACTCTGGATGGAGTAACAAAGAAATATCCGAGGATTGCCGGGATTTCCTCCTTCGGTGCAGGAGGCACAAATGTTCATATTGTTCTTGAAGAATATATTCCTAAATCAGAAAAGCGGCCTCAACTGGCGATCTCTGAAAAAAATCCTGCTATTATTGTGCTGTCCGCTCGATATGCAGACAGTTTAAAAAAGCAAGCAGAGCAATTGTTAACGGTGATCGAGCAGAAGATTTTTACTGATGACAAGCTTTCTGATATCGCCTATACACTTCAGGTCGGTCGTGAACCCATGGAAGAACGTATGGGGATTATCGCCGGTTCTCTTTCTGAATTAAAGGAAAAATTAACAGCTTTTCTCGAAAATCGGGATGACATAGAAAATCTCTATCGTGGTCAGGTAAAACTGAATAAAGCAAATATGTCTTTGTTTAGCGACGATGAAGAATTAGAGGAAGCGATTAAAAAATGGATCGATCGTAAAAAATACGCGAAATTATTAGGATTATGGGTAGATGGTATTAAATTTGATTGGAATAAAATATATGGGATGGTGAAACCCAACCGAATCAGTTTGCCGACATATCCATTTATGAAAAAAAGATATTGGATCGGTGATATTAAGACCGGGAATAAAATCACTACAGTTTCGGGGAACATGGACTTAATTCATCCGTTGCTTCACAACAATACTTCGGATTTTTCGGAACAACGTTTTACATCGCTTTTTACACAACATGATTTTTACATAAAAGATTATGTAGTCGATGGCTTGAGGATGATACCGGTAGGCGTTTTCCTTGAGATGGCACGGGCCGGTGCCCTGGCTGCATCCGGAATATCAATAGAAGAAGGTATGATGGTTGGATTGTGGAATGTAGTGAATTCCCACTCTATGGTCATCACAGCAGAGGATAAAAAGGTACATATTGGTCTGTTCCCGGAAGAAAATAATGAGATCTCCTATGAAATTTATTCTGATCCCGAAGAAATGAATGGTTCACCTGAAGTGTATAACCAGGGGAGAGCTTTTATACGGAATATAGAAGAAATTCCCATGTATGATCTGAATATATTACAATCCGAATGCACTCATGAGTTAAAAGATTTTAGCCGGGAGTATGAGAATCTTAAAAAGCAGGGGCTTTCTTATGGTCCGTCACTGCAAGGAGTAACAGCTCTTTACACAGGACAGGATAAAGTATTAGCTAAAATTATCGTCCCTTCTGTTGTGTTAAATTCCCTTGATCAGTATGTCATGCATCCAAGCATCATCGATTCCGCCTTACAATCAATAGCTGGATTGATAATGGATTCGGGAGGGATCTCTGCTCCATTCTCCGATTTTACAATAGACGAACTTGAAGTCTATAGTGACTGCAAGGCAACGATGTGGGCTCTTATTCAGCATAGTGATTCAGGCAAAACCGGGGAGAGTAATAAAGTCGATATTGATGTGTGTGATGAAACAGGGATGATATGTATCCGTATAAAAGGGTTTTCCAGTAGTACGCTTGATATTATAAAATCTGATAGTGCTGTACAAAAACCACAGCTTATTTCTGTTAAAGGTTCTGCCTCTCTGGTGGGGAATATTATCCTTAATCCTGTTTGGGATGCAATACAAATAGAGAAAAGGGATTGTTATCCGGTACCGGAAGAGAATATCCTTATTATCGGTGGTACACAAGAAAACAAAACTGACATTATGCATCAATATCCCAATGCCCAATGTGTAGATCTTGCATTAACAGACTCAATAGAAGAGATAATAACGAAACTAAAAGCATGTGGTGATATAGATCATATAGTATTGATATCTCCATACAAGGAATTCACCTCTATCACTGATGAGGAATTAATAACAGAACAAAATAGAGGAGTTATCCAGGTTTTTCGAGTTATTAAATCCTTATTTTCTTTGGGATATAAAACAAAAGTATTGGGGATAACAGCCATTACAATTCAATCCCAACCTATAGATATAAATGATTCAGTGAATCCGACCCATGCAAGTATTCATGGGTTAATAGGATCTATGGCAAAAGAATACCAGAATTGGAAGGTTCGTGTTATTGATCTGGACGCCCGGTGTGATCTACCGATTGATACCATCTTTATGCTGCCAACCGATCTTCGGGGACGGCTGTGGGTTTATCGGGGACATCAGTGGTTCCGGCAGCGGTTGCTCCCATTGCAACAGCTTGAATCGGATCCAAAAATGTATAAAACAAATGGGGTCTATGTGATTCTTGGAGGTGCCGGTGATATCGGACGGTTATGGACTGAATATATGATCCGGACCTATCAGGCACATGTCATCTGGATAGGAAGACGAAAAAAGGATGAAGCAATTCAGTCTGCTATTGATGCTATGGCGGCAATCGGACCGGTTCCTTTCTATATAACTGCGGATATTACCGATCGTCAGGATTTACAAAAGGCATATGATGAGATTAAAAAACAGTATTCACACATAAATGGAATTGTTCATTCTGCTCTTGTCTTTTTCGAAAAGAATTTAATTGATATGACGGAAGAAGATTTCCGTGCTGGGCTTTCTGTTAAGGTCAATGGCAGTGTACGGATTGCTCAAGTGTTCAATAACGAACCACTCGATTTTGTCATGTTTTTCTCTTCAATTATTTCATTTATTAAAAATACAAAACAGAGCCATTATGCTTCGGGCTGTACATTTAAGGATTCATTTGCCCACCAGCTCTCCCGTGAGTGGCCATGTGCAGTAAAAATAATGAATTGGGGATATTGGAGCACAAATATTGATAAGGATCCCGGTGTTGTCCCCGTGTTAGAGCAAATCGGTATAGGTCTTATTGAATCCCCCGAAGCAATGCACGCTTTGGAAATATTGCTTGCAGCACCAAAGAATCATATGGGCTTAATGAAAATTCTCAAACCCTTAAAAGTCGAAGGAATGGATCCTGAAGAATCATTAACGCTCTACCAGGAAAAAATATACTCAACTATCAGTGATATTCAGAATAACATGGCAGACCGGGAGTCAGAACTTATCGAAGGGAAACCGGAAAGGGATATCCATTTTGATGAAGTGGATGATTTTCTCTCCAGACTTTTATGGGCACAACTCCAGTCTATTGGGTTATTTACGGAAAAGAAGATACGGATTGATGATTTGAAATCAACCTCTCAACTCCATCATCTATTTGACCGGTGGCTGGATGAATGTATCGCTGTTTTTGCCAGAAAGAAATACCTTAAATCTGATGGGGTGACCTGCTCGATTATTGATCCGACACCTGTGGATAGAGAGGGTTTATGGAAAGAATGGGATACGCGGAAAGTAGTGTGGCTCGCAGATTTAAATAAAAAAGCACAGGTTGTATTAGTCGAGGCGACATTACGGGCCGTACCGGAAATTGTGACCGGAAAAATTAAGGCCACGGATATTATGTTTCCAAATTCTTCTATGGTACTGGTCGAAGGAGTCTATAAATACAATCGTATTGCGGATTACTTTAGCGGTGTTGTTGCAGATACCCTGGTTACTTATATTCAGGATCGAATAAAAAAGGATAGATCTGCACAAATCAGAATTCTTGAAATTGGGGCGGGAACCGGAGGTACCAGTGCAATCATCTTTCCGAAAATTCAGGAGTTTAAGAAAAATATTGAAGAATATTGTTATACAGATCTTTCCAAAGCATTCCTGATGCATGCACAAAAGGAATATGGGCCGGATAATCCTTATTTGACATATAAAATATTTAATGTGGAGAATCCCATAGCAGGTCAGGGTATACCCGCAGATACCTATGATATCGTGATCGCAGCAAATGTCTTGCATGCTACAAAAAATATTCGACAGACCTTGCGAAACGCAAAGGCTGTATTGAAAAAGAATGGTATGATCCTGCTCAATGAAATGAGCGGCAATAATCTGTTTATGCATTTAACCTTTGGTCTTCTGGAAGGATGGTGGCTTTATGAGGATTCTGCATTACGAATACCGGGTTCTCCCGGCCTTTCACCTGATAGCTGGCAAAGAGTCTTAGAAACCGAAGGATTTCGATCTGTCTTTTTTCCTGTTGTTTATTCTCACGATTTGGGACAACAGATTATTGTTGCCGAGAGTGATGGTGCGGTTCGTCAAAAGCAGGAGGTGAAAGAGGAAACTGACCCTGTGAAGAAAAAGATTAAGCCTAAGGGGATTACCTTACAAAAGAGTAATCGAGGGACTTATCATTCTGTTTCACAAAACAAGCAACAGCCGGTAAGCAAAAAGAAAGCATCTGTCCCTGGTAGTGATGTGACAGACCAAATGATAGAAGACCATGTCCGAACAATCCTCCGGGAAAGTGTGGCAGAGGTTTTAAAAGTAGAAGATAATTTTATTGATGATGATAGTAGTTTCTCAGAATATGGTGTTGATTCTATTGTGGGTGTAATGCTGGTAAATTTGATTAACAAACAATTTTCTATTGATTTGCCTACAACCGTATTATTTGATTACAATAATGTGACCAATCTCTGTGATCATATTATAACTGATTATAAACCTATCATCCTTTCTTCCTTACAGGAGGATGTTACAATCACGGAAGAAAATAATATTACTCCCCCGGCAAATGATAAGGAAATCCTTTCAATAGCGAATAGGAAACTAAGTTCAAGCAGAAATAGATTCCAAAAACAAGATATTAATACCCATCATGAGATTGGTACATTACCTTCCTTTACTCACGATCCGATTGCAATTATCGGGATGAGTGGGCAGTACGCTAAATCAGAAAACCTTGATGAATTATGGAAACATCTGGAATCCGGTACTGATCTTGTGAATGAAGTGACCCGGTGGGATCTTGATAAAATTATTAAACTAAATTTTGGAGAACAAGAATCATATTGTAAATATGGAAGTTTTCTGGAAAGTATTGATCAATTTGATTCTCTCTTTTTTAATATTTCAGGGTTGGAAGCTAATTATATGGATCCTGAACAGCGGTTCTTCCTGGAAACATCCTGGAAGGCTCTTGAGGATGCAGGATACGCGGGAGAAAGGGTGCAAGGTCTACTCTGTGGGGTATATGTCGGCTGTGAAGCAGGAGATTATCGCTTTTTACCCCCAAGCGCAAAGGCACCAACACAGGCATTTTGGGGTAATTCCTCTTCTATGATTCCGGCTCGTATCGCATATTACTTGAATTTACAGGGGCCAGCGATTGCGGTGGACACAGCATGTTCCAGTTCTTTGGTTGCTGTTCACCTCGCATGCCAAGGCCTTTGGGCGAACGAAATCCAGATGGCTATTGCCGGTGGAGTTTCTATTCGAACAACCCCAACCTTTTTTGTGTATGGACATGGGGCTGGAATGCTTTCTCATACCGGACATTGCTACACTTTTGACGAACGTGCTGATGGATTCGTCCCGGGAGAGGGTGTCGGTGCAATTGTTTTAAAACGATTGAAAGATGCTCAATCGGATGGCGACCATATTTATGGGGTGATTCGAGGTTCCGGGATAAATCAAGACGGTACATCAAATGGTATTACAGCGCCAAGTGCAAAATCGCAGGAACGTTTGGAACGTCATGTATATGATACCTTTCATATTAATCCCGAAGATATACAAATAGTCGAAGCTCATGGAACCGGAACAAAATTAGGGGATCCAATTGAGTACGACGCAATCAAAAAAGCATTTAGAAATTATACTGATAAAAAAAATTATTGTGCTATTGGTACAATTAAAACAAATATCGGACATACTGCAGCAGCATCCGGGGTATCGGGGATTATTAAGGTTCTGCTCTCTCTAAAAAATAACAAAATCCCGCCATCTCTTAATTTTAAGAAAGGTAATCCTCATATACAATTTGACGACACTCCTTTTTATATAAACACAAGTCTGAAGAAGTGGGAGAGAAATCCCGATTCAAAACGATTGGCTGTGGTAAGTGCCTTTGGATTCAGCGGGACAAACGCTCATATCGCGATTGAAGAGGCGCCGGAGGTGACCAGATCATATTCAGAAAAACCGGGGTATATGATTGTACTTTCTGCTCTTTCATCAGAACAATTGTATAAGCAAGTAGAACAATTGGTACAGTATTGTGAAGAAAATCCTGATGCTCAATGTGGTGATATCAGTTACACACTCCTTTTAGGAAGAAAGCATTTTTATCATCGATTGGCGTGTGTGGTTCGTAATTTGCAGGAACTTATAAAGTATTTCAGGAAATGGCTGGAAAAAGAAAAGGTCTTACAAATCTATGTTTCAAAAATAGATAAAAATGAACATCGTGAACAAACTTCCCTGAAGAATTACGGGAATGAATGCATCCGGAATTGTCAAAATACAGATAAATCAAAGGAATATTTAGAACAGTTATCAATGGTTGCAGATCTTTATGTTCAGGGCTATTCTTTGGATTTTGAAGAATTATATGCAAACAACCAGTATTGTAATATTTCACTACCCACTTATCCATTTGTTAAAAAACAATATTGGATTCCAAAAAGCGAAAATGAAAAGAAACCGGATGTCTTACATACCCTTCATCCATTACTCCATGAAAATACCTCTGATTTCTATGAACAGCGGTTTAGTTCTTTGTTTAACGGAACGGAATTTTTTATTAATGATTATGTTATTAATAGAAAAAAGGTATTACCCGGCGTCTCTTATCTTGAGATGGCAAGAGAATCGATTCGCAGATCATCCGGAACCATGGATGATGAAGGAACAGGAGTTCTTCTTCACTCTATCGAATCGATCAATTATCTGGAATTAGGGAATGAAGGAAAAGAGGTGAATATTAGTCTTGTAGCCAATGAAAATGAAGAGATCCTGTATGAAATTTATACTGATGCGGAGGATTCCGGGGCCGAAGCAATAATACTTAATAAGGGGAGAGCCGTAATAGAAGAGAGAGACGGTATTCCTACTCTGGATTTACAAGCATTAAGGAAAGATTTGAGTACGGAAAGTATAAATATAAGTGATTATTATGATAATTTTACAAAGCATGGAATGGAATATGGTCCTGCATTTAAAGGGATAGAAGCTCTTTATAAGGGGCAGGATAAAGTATTGGCGAAAATTTCCCTCCCTGTAGTAATTGAAGATACCCTGGAACAATGCGTAATACATCCGAATCTTATCGAATCCGCCATTCAGGCAATTCCGGGATTGCTGTTAAATCCTGACGATATAAAGTCACCGAATAACAGTGATTTTTTCAAACCGATTTTGAATTATTCTATAGAGGAACTTGAAGTATTTAACAACTGTCAATCCTCCATGTGGGCATTCCTGCGATTTTGTGAAATGGATGATAATGAAGAGAGTGCTGGAACTATCGATATTGATATATGTGATGAGATTGGTACAATAATCCTGTGTATAAAGGGTTTTTCTACTTTCCTTCTTGAAGGAAGAGGTCCTTCCTTTACAACATCCGGAAGTATTCCTTCTGATAATGGAATGTCTATGCCGGTTGGAAATATTATTGTAACACCCATATGGGATTCAGTTATCGTAGAAAAGGAGAAAATTTTTCCTTCTCCGGATGATGCCGTACTTATCATCGGGGGAACAAAAGATAAAAGAAGTGAGATTTTAAGGCACTATCCACAGGCACATAATCTGGATATTAAAATAAATGACTCCATCGGTGCTATTACAGAAAAATTGAATGATCTAAATACCATCGATCATATTATTTGGATTGCACAATATAGCGAATTAAAATCCCTGGCGGACGATGTACTAATCAAAGAACAAAAACGAGGTGTTCTCCAGATTTTCAGAATAATTAAATCCCTGCTCAGTTTAGGGTACCAAAGTAAAGATTTGGGTTGGACAGTTCTGACAACACAGACACAACCCATCCATAAAAATGATCCGGTCAATCCTGCCCATGCAAGTATTCAGGGGCTGATTGGTTCAATGGCAAAGGAATATTCAAACTGGAAGGTCCGCATTATTGATCTTGAAGCGGCCAATGAGTGGCCGGTTGATGATATTTTCAGGATACCGGCACATCCCCAGGGAGAACTTTTAGTGTACCGAAACAGACAATGGTATTTGCAAAAGCTTATTCAAATACAACTTTCCCGTACTGATCATAAGTTATACCGGGAAAATGGTGTGTATGTGGTCATCGGGGGCGCCGGGGGTATCGGAGAAGTGTGGACCGAATATATGATTCGCAACTATAAAGCCCGTATTATTTGGATAGGACGAAGAGCAAAGGATGATTCGATTCAGGCTAAAATCGACACACTCGGATCCTTGGGTCCTGCGCCGCGTTATATTTCTGCGGATGCTGCTGACTTAGAGGCATTTTCAAGGGCTTATGATGAAATAATCGAAGAATACAAAGAGGTGAATGGAGTAATTCATTCGGCTATCGTCCTTTTGGATCAAAGTTTATTGAAGATGGAAGAGGACCGGTTTAAAGCGGGCCTTTCGGCTAAAATAGACGTGAGTGTACGTATGGCACAAGTTTTTCGAAAGTCTTCTCTTGATTTTGTCATGTTTTTTTCTTCTATCAATTCATTTGAAAAACCGGCTGGGCAAAGCAACTATGCATCCGGGTGTACTTTTAAAGATGCCTTTGCCCATCAGCTTGCTTTAGAATGGCCTTGTACAATCAAGGTGATGAATTGGGGATATTGGGGAAGTATTGGTATTGTTGCTTCGGAAGAATATAAAGAGAGGATGGCAAAAATCGGATTAGGTTCAATTGAACCCCCCGAAGGAATGGAAGCGCTGGAGAAGCTTATGGCAGGACCGATACAGCAAGTAGGATTAATTAAAACGACAAAACCATTTTCCGTTCAAAATCCCTCTTCAAAGGGATAGAATAGAAAAAATATTAGTGAATAGTGAGCTTTTAATTAAAGCAAAAGTATATTAAGGAGGTATGGGCGGTGAATTCCCCGTTAGGCTGGATCTCACCCCCCAGATATTTTATGAGTGGAATAAATGCAAATGAAACCATAGCAGTGTACCCGGAAAAAAATCTTTCAATTATACAAAAAGTGAAGGATTCTTTTACCGATCAAACCAGGGAAATTGAGCAATTAAGATCGAAAGTAAGCTTACAAATCGATGAGATGGAAGAACTCCTGAGAAAGTTTTTATATTGTCAATTAGAAGCCATGGGGTTTTTTAAAGAAAAAGAATTTATATTGGCCGATGTTAAGAAAAGTATCGGTATACTTGATTTATTTGATCGTTGGCTCACTGAAAGTATCAATGTTTTGTCAAGTGATAAATACTTGAGTTTTGATGGAACGATTTGCACAGTAAAAGAAATAGCTCCCTTGACAATTGAGGAAGTATGGAAAGAGTGGGAGCTTAAAAAAGTGGAGTGGCTAAAGGATCCCAATAAAAAGTCCCAGATCGTACTTGTCGAAGGAACGGTGCGGAATTTACCGGCAATTCTCACGGGCAAAATACCTGCCCATGATATTATGTTTCCCAATTCTTCCATGGAACTGGTGCAGGGTGTGTATAAGCATAACCCAATTGCAGCGTATTTTAATGGGGTCATTACCGATGCATTGGTGTATTATATTCAGCAACGAATTGCTGAAAACCCATCAACAACAATAAAAATCCTTGAAATTGGTGCAGGGACCGGGGGAACCAGTGCAGTTGTGTTTTCTAAAGTAAAGAATTTTCATGATACGATTAAAGAATATTGTTATACAGATCTGTCTAAAGCTTTTTTATTATATGCGGAAAAAAACTATGGACCTGATAATCCTTTTTTAACTTATAAAATCCTGAACGCGGAAAAACCCATCAGCAGCCAGGGGATTAGTGTCGACGAATATGATATCGTTATTGCAACAAATGTCTTACATGCAACAAAAAATATTCGACAAACCATAAGGAACGCTAAAGCTGCCCTGCGGAAGAATGGCATACTCCTTTTAAATGAGATGAGTACGAATAATTTATATTCTAATCTCACTTTTGGCCTTCTGGAAGGGTGGTGGTTGTACGAGGATGGGGAACTCCGAATTCCGGGATGTCCCGGCTTATCGCCTGAAAGCTGGCAGATTGTATTGGAAACCGAAGGATTCCAATCAATTTATTATCCTGCGTTAAAAGCACATGATATGGGTCAGCAAATTATTATTGCTGAAAGTGATGGGATTGTTCGGCAGATGGAGGTTCCAAAGGAAAGCATACCGCCGGTAAAAAAGATAATAAAAACAAAGAATCGTCAGATAAAGACAATTGTCAAAAGTTCACCATCGATAACACCACAAAAGAAAAGTAATATTAAAAAAGCAACTAAGAGTCAAGGATCGGCCGATGTGACTGACCAGATGGTGGAAAATTTTGTAAAGGGAGTTATCAGAGAAAGTATATCAGAAGTATTAAAAGTAGATGAGGATCAGATCCTGGATGATTGGAGCTTTTCTGAATATGGGGTGGATTCTATTTTAGCTGTGAATTTAGTGAATATTATTGGTAAAGAATGTAATATTACCCTGGAAACAACGGTCTTGTTTGATTTCAATAATGTGGATAAACTTAGTGATTATATTATTACAGAGTATAAACCGGGTTTGATTTCTTTATTACAGGAAAATACCGGAACGCTTGATCAAAGTGATATATCTTCCGGGAGTGATGAATCATCATCTTCAATTAAAGAACAAAGTCGAATTCAATCCGGGAGGAATCGACGATTTCGACAGAATAGATTTCAGAGAAAAGATGTAATAACCTCGTTCTCTTCAGGAACTGATCAGGAGCAAAAAACCGGGACATTTTCATCTGTGGTACAATGTCCTATTGCGATTATTGGGATGAGTGGACGATTTCCGAAATCCGAATCTGTGGATGAATTGTGGACGCATCTAGTTAATGGCGATGATTTAGTGGAAAAAGCCACACGATGGGATCTTTCGGAAGATTATTCAGATTTATCGGAAAAAGATTCGGAATCTGCTCATCAGGGTAGTTTTCTGGATGATATTGATAAATTTGATCCCCTCTTTTTTAATATTTCAGGATTAGAAGCCATGTATATGGATCCGCAGCAGCGATTTTTTCTTGAAGAAGCCTGGAGGGCCCTGGAGGATGCCGGGTACGCGGGGAAAAGAGTTCAGGATCGTGCTTGTGGAGTGTATGTGGGATGTGCCACCGGTGATTATGAACTTTTATTAAAAGCCAGTGCACCGGCACAGGCATTTTGGGGAAATGCCGGTGCGATAATTTCGTCCCGAATTTCATATTATTTGAATCTTCGGGGACCGGCTGTTTCTATTGATACTGCATGTTCCAGTTCACTGGTAGCCATTCATCTTGCCTGTCAGGGTTTATGGACGAGGGAGATAGAAATGGCAATCGCCGGTGGTGTTTACATTAATTCTACTCCCCGGTCTTTTTTAGCTATGGGTAAAATGGGAATGATATCACCCACCGGGCGATGTTTTACTTTTAGTGAACAGGCAGATGGGTTTGTTCTCGGTGAGGGAGTTGGTGCACTCATATTTAAGCGCCTTGATGAAGCTATTTCCGATCACGATCATATTTATGGAGTTATTCGGGGTTCCGGATTAAATCAGGATGGTGCTTCCAATGGAATTACTGCGCCGAGTGCCCAGGCGCAGGAAATGGTTGAGCGTCATGTTTATTCAACCTTTCACATCAATCCCGAACATATTCAAATGGTGGAGGCTCATGGAACAGGGACAATATTAGGTGATCCGATAGAATATAATGCATTGACAAAAGCTTTCAGACATTTTACTGATAAAGAAGAATTTTGTGCCATTGGATCAATTAAGTCGAATATGGGTCACGCGGCAAAAGCAGCAGGCGTTATCGGAATGATCAAAATCCTCCTCTCCCTTAAGAATAAAAAGATTCCCGCTTCTTTACATTTTAAAAAAGGTAATCCGAATATTCAATTTAAAGGAAGTCCATTTTTTGTTAATACCAGCCTTAAAGAGTGGGATGTAGAACCTGGAGTAAAACGAACCGCCGCTACCAGTGCTTTTGGATTCAGCGGTACTAATGCTCATGTGGTGGTGGAAGAAGCACCACCGGTAGAAAGGGAGTATTCGGAAAAACCGGGGTATTTAATTGTCTTATCTGCCTGTACTTCGGAACAGTTGCGGCAAAAAGTAGAGCAGCTTGTGGCTTTTTGTGAGGCAGAAGAAGGTGTATATATCGGAGATATGAGTTATACCCTTTTATTGGGAAGAAAACATTTTGATCATAGATTGGCATGTGTCGTCCGTAGTCAGAATGAACTTATGAAGCTTTTCACAAAATGGCTGGAAAAGGGGCAGCTGTCACAAATCTATGTTTCAAAGCTCAATAAACGGGATCAACGGGAACAACCTTCCATGAAAAAATATGGAAATCAGTGTATTCGGGACTGTCAGGTGACTGAAAATACGAAAGAGTATTTGGAGTATCTGGCCATGATCGCCGATCTTTATATCCAGGGTTATTCATTGGAATATGAAAATTTGTTTTCAGGTAATCAGTATTTTAATATTTCACTCCCCACTTATCCTTTCTCCAAAGAACGGTATTGGATTGATGATAGTGAAATTCCTACAGTAATCAAAACAGAGACTGTCGTATCAGATATTATTCACCCTCTTGTACATCAAAATACTTCGAATTTTGCTGAACAACGCTTTACTTCTGTTTTTACCGGTAATGAATTCTTCTTACGGGACCATGTTGTGAACGGAATAAGTTTTATGCCCGGTGTTGTTTATCTTGAAATGGCAAGGGCAGCAACTATTATTGCTTCACGTTCTTTGATTGAAGAGGGGATCGGTATTACTCTTAAAAATCTTGCCTGGTTTCGTCCTATTACTGTTAAGAATGAAAATAAAAACGTACATATCAGCCTGAATCCTTCGGATCATGGAGAGATTCGCTTTGTTGTCTATTGTGATCCGGAAAGTCCCGATACTGATGTTGTTATACATAATCAGGGTACGGCGTTATTCGGTTCGATGAAAGAGAGTCCGTCCCTGGATTTTGCGGCACTGCAATCGGAATTCAATAGTGAAAGCATGAATATAAGCAGTTATTATGAAAACTTTAAAAGCCAGGGAATGAATTATGGTCCGGCGCACCGGGGAATTGAGGCCCTTTATTTTGGTAAGGATAGAGTATTGGTTAAATTATCCCTGCCGGAAACAGTATCAAATACCATAGATAAATTTGTTTTGCATCCGAGTATGCTGGATTCCGCCTTGCAGGGAATCGCGGGATTATTAATGCTCTCTCACGGCGCCACGTCCGTAAATGATGTATCCGCCATCAGACCTGCCATGCCATTCGCCCTCCAGGAACTTGAGATATTTGACAGCTGTAAAAGAAAAATGTGGGCGCTGGTCAGATTCAGTGATGTCGGTACAAAGGGTGATAAAATAGAGAAATATGACGTTGATTTGTTCGATGAATCGGGAAAGATCTGTATCCGCTTTAAGGGATTTGCATCAATTTTACTCCAGGAAGAAAGTGATCTAAAGATTTCGTCGGAAAATTTTGATACACTTATGCTGGAACCCTTTCAGGAAGAGAAATCGATTCCGGCCGGGGTTTCTGCACCGCACTATGATGAACATGTTGTTATACTTTGTGAAACGGGAAATATTTCTCCCCGGATTATCGAGGAACAGATCGAAGGTTCGCACTGTGTTGCTTTGGAATATGAAGACAAAGCAATCGATAAGCGTTATGAAGATTATGCTGTCAGGATATTTGAAAGAATCCGGAAGATAATAAGAGATAAATATCCGGGTAATGTCCTGGTACAGGTGATCGTTCCTGTAAAAGAAAAACAGCAATTCTTTTTGGGATTTTCCGGTTTTCTAAAATCCGCCCATCTTGAAAATCCCAAACTTCTTTGTCAGATGATCGGCATAGATGATATTAAGGATTCACAACAGATTGTTGAAATAATAAAAGAGAATGTACTTACTCCCGAAGTAAATGATATCCGGTATAAAAACAACAAACGATATATTAATACCTGGAAAGAAATGGCAAAACCGCCCAAAGAGAATAGTATCCCCTGGAAATCCGGGGGCGTTTATCTCATTACCGGAGGCGCAGGCGGGTTAGGATTGATCTTTGCCGCGGATATAGTCAACAAAGTAAAAGACGTGACATTGATCCTTACGGGGCGTTCACCCCTTACCGGTGATAAGCAGTCTAAAATTAAGGCTCTTGAAGAATCAGGTTCTCATATCGAATACCGGCAGGTTGATGTAACGGAACGGGCGTCTGTCACAGGGTTGATGAAAAGCATTAAAGATGACTTCGGAAAACTCTCCGGGATCATCCATAGTGCCGGTGTAATTTTAGATAATTTTATTCTCAAGAAAACCACGGAAGAGATACACAATGTACTTGCTCCCAAGGTGACCGGCCTTATGTATCTGGATGAAGAGAGTAAGGACCTGGATCTTGACTTTTTTGTCATTTTTTCTTCACTCGCAGGGGTTATGGGAAATTCAACTCAGTCTGATTATGCCGAAGGTAATGCTTTTATGGATAATTATGCCTGGTATCGAAATACTCTGGTCTCAGCAAAAAAAAGACACGGACATACTCTCTCCATTAATTGGCCTTTATGGAAAGAAGGGGGGATGCATGTTTATGAAGAAACTGAAAAGATGATGATCCAGGTGATGGGAATGATTCCCATGAACACCTCGACAGGTATTAAAGCTCTGTATGATGGTGTGGCTCTGGGACAGACACAAATGATAGTATTCGAAGGTGATAAAAAACGGCTTCTCCCGACTTTTTTACAAAGATTATCAAATCGTGACGGTCTGAAACCCAAAGTTGTTAAAAAAGAAAAAAAGGCCATATCCGAGGATAGTCAGGATATTACAGAAAAGCAGGTGATTGACTATCTGAAAAAGAATCTATCCGGTGTTATAGGGATCCCGGAAACCCGTATCGAAACAGATGAATTATTTGAAAAATACGGGATTGATTCTCTTATGGTGATAAAATTAACCAATCAACTGGAACAAACATTCGGATCTTTGTCAAAAACTTTATTTTTCGAATACCAGAGCATTCGTGAATTGTCAGAATATTTTATGCAATCCCATCCGGATAAGCTTTCAAAAATAACGGGAAGCAGCGAAGAGGAAGAGATAATATCCGAAGAAGAAATTGCAGAAGAATTTATTACTCCCAAAGCCTTGAGTCATCAGGTTATAGAACCGGTGAAACCAATACAAACGCTTTTCAGGAGTATGAAAGATTTCCGCTTTGCAGCGATAAGTGATGTAAAGCACGAATACAAGGATTCCGGTGCCCTGGATATCGCGATTATCGGTCTTTCGGGACGATTTCCCAGGTCAAGAGATATAAATCAGTACTGGAAAAATCTTCGTGACGGTATCGATTGTATTACCGAGATCCCCGGAGACCGCTGGGATCATAGTCTTTATTACGATGAAGATAAACATAAAATCGGAAAGACCTATACCAAGTGGGGAGGTTTTGTTGATGGTGCATTTGAATTTGATCCCCTTTTCTTCAATATCTCGCCTCTCGAAGCAGGAGCCATGGATCCCCAGGAAAGGCTTTTTCTGCAATGTGCTTATGAAACAATAGAAGATGCGGGATATACAAAGGAGAAACTTGCCCGAAATGAGGGATTTGGTATAAATGGTAATGTCGGTGTGTACGCGGGACTTATGTACGAGGAATATCAGCTCTATGGAGCAGAAGAGACATTGATGGGCAGACCTATTGCTCTTTCCGGAAATCCTTCGGGAGTCGCCAACCGGGTCTCGTATTTTTTAAATTTACACGGTCCCAGTATGACGGTCGACAGCATGTGTTCTTCTTCTCTCACAACAGTGCACCTGGCATGCCAGAGCATTACCCAGGGTGAATGCCGGATGGCCATCGCCGGTGGTGTTAATCTATCAGTTCATCCGAATAAATATTTAACCCTTGGTCAGGGGAAGTTTGCGTCCAGTAACGGCCGGTGTGAGAGTTTTGGAATAGGAGGAGACGGGTATGTTCCCGGCGAAGGCGTGGGAGCGGTTCTGCTCAAACCTCTCTCCCGGGCAATCGCGGACGGAGACCGGATATACGGAGTTATAAAAGGAACGGCAATAAATCATGGCGGCAAAACAAATGGTTATACCGTTCCCAATCCCAATGCCCAGGCCAGTGTTATCGGATTGGCCTTTAAAAAAGCGGGAATCAACCCGAGGACTGTGAGTTATATTGAGGCCCATGGAACGGGCACTTCTTTAGGTGATCCCATTGAAATGGTCGGCCTCAATAAAGCCTTTAGTGAATATACGAAAGATAAAAGGTTCTGTGCATTAGGGTCGGCAAAGTCCAATATCGGGCATTGCGAGAGTGCGGCAGGTATCGCTGGAATTGCAAAGGTAATTCTCCAGTTGAAATATAAACAATTGGTACCGTCTCTCCATTCAAAGGTTTTAAATCCGAACATTGATTTTGAGAATACCCCCTTTGTTGTGCAGCAGGAACTCTCAGAATGGAAACGCCCTGTCGTTAATCTTGACGGCGAGTCCAGGGAATATCCGCGAATCGCTGGTATATCTTCCTTCGGTGCAGGGGGCTCAAATGCCCATGTTATCATTCAGGAGTATATCCCCGATGAACCGGCGCATTCGGTAATTAAATTTACAACAAAAAGACCGGCGGTTATAATATTATCTGCTAAAAATGAGGAGAGACTTAAAGAACAGGGGCGTCGACTACTCGCTGATCTGGAAGAGAATAAGTTCACGGATCATGATCTGGCTGATATTGCTTATACACTCCAGACCGGCCGTGAAGCTATGGAAGAGCGTATGGCTGTTGTTATTACTTCTGTAAATGAACTCAAAAAGAGATTAAAAGATTTTATAGAAGGAAAAGAGAATATTAAAAAGCTTTTCCACGGTACGGTGAAAGAGAATAGAGATACCTTAACCATTTTTAAAGATGATGATGATATCGGGTTAATAATTGAAGCCTGGATTGCAAAGGGCAAGCATGATAAGGTTGCGGAACTCTGGGTCAAAGGAATGGTGATTGACTGGAATATTTTTTATGGTGATGTAAAACCTTCTTGTATCAGTTTGCCTTCTTATCCATTTGCTCAAGAATATTACTGGGTCCCTGATATCTACGGTAAAACTCAAAACAAAAAAAATCCGGTTATTTCAGATTCTATTCATCCGTTACTCCATCAAAATACTTCCGACCTCACTGAACAACGGTTTACTTCTACATTTACAGGTAATGAGTTTTTCTTTAAAGATCATGTTGTTGGTGGCCGGAAAGTGATGCCCGGGGTTGTTTATCTTGAGATGGCACGGGCGGCAGTTGAGTACGGATCGGGTGTATTATTTGAAGATGGTACGGGAATTATACTTAAAGATAACATGTGGATTCGTCCGATTATTCTGAATGATCAGAATAAACAGGTACATATCAGCCTTTTTGTAAAGAAAGACGATGAGATTGCCTGTGAAGTATATACAGAAGGAGTTAATCCCGGAGATGATCCTGTTGTCCATTATCAGGGAAGTGCGGTTCTCCCCCGGGAAACGGAGGTCCCGGTTCTCGATCTGAAAACATTACAATCCGAATGCAGTCGGGATAGTATCGATATAGGCAGCTTTTATGATATTTTTAAAACCCTTGGAATTAATTATGGTCCTGCCCACCGGGGAATTGAAGCACTTTATCCGGGAAAGGATCAGGTGCTGGCAAAGTTATCCCTCCCGGCTCACATTCTTGATACAAAAGATACCTATACTTTGCATCCGAGTTTAATGGATGCAGCTCTCCAGGCAGCGGGAGTATTAATGATATCCGGTGATCCGCAATCTGCAATAGATGTGACCAAAATCAAACCTGCATTGCCTTTTGCCATAGAAGAGCTTGAACTATACGGAGAGCTTACATCCGGAATGTGGACACTTATCAGATACAATGACGCACATAAAAAAGACGAAACAATTCGGAAACTTGATATTACAATGTGCGATGAAGCCGGAAATGTCTCTGTCCGGATCAAGGGATTTTCATCACGGGTAATGGAAAAGGATGCGGGGTTTACCGGTACAAAGGGTGCTATTGAAACCATAATGCTCAAGCCTGTTTTTGAAGAGAAATCAATTTCTGCCGAAGCCGGAAGCAACGAAACTGCAATAAAACCGGATAAGCATTTGATTATTCTTTGTGAAACAGGGAATGTCACGCCGGATTATATACAATCAAATATAAACGGTGCCGTCTGTATTTCCATGGAGTGCGGGGAGAAAAATATTGATAAACGCTATGAAACGTATGCTATAGAGATTATTAAAGAAATCAGGAAGATTCCGGGGGACAAACATAAAGATAATGTATTATTTCAGGTTATTGTTCCTGAAAAAGATGAGAAACAAATGCTTTTTGGGCTTTCGGGAATACTTAAAACAGCCCGTATGGAAAATCCGAAGTTTTACGGTCAGATGATTGGTATAGAGGAAAATGAAAATCCGGAAAGAATTTGTGAGATAATACGGGAAAATATCGCTGTTCCGATGAATCAGGAAATTACGTATAACCAGGGTAAACGGTATATTAATACGTGGAATGAGATTGAAGGTCTGCCGGAAACAAGCAGTATCCCCTGGAAATCCCGGGGTGTATATCTGATTACCGGAGGAGCCGGTGGTCTGGGATTGATTTTCGCCGAAGAAATTATTCAAAAAGAATCTAAGGTTACCCTGATTCTTACGGGACGTTCCGGCCTTACTCCTTCAAAAAAGGCTAAAATTGATGGATTAAAGAAATCCGGTGCACGTATTGAATATAAACAGGTTGATATTACTCACAGAGAGAGTGTTTCCGGCATGATTCAGGATATAAAAAAGGAATTTGGAAACCTGAAGGGTATTATTCACAGTGCCGGTGTTATCATGGATAGTTTTATCGTTAAAAAAACCGAACAGGAAATACGACAGGTACTTGCTCCCAAGGTAACCGGACTTCTAATCCTGGATGAAGAGACAAAGGATCTTTCTCTTGATTTTTTTATCCTTTTTTCTTCCGGCTCCGCTGCCATGGGGAATGCCGGTCAGTCTGATTATGCTGCAGCGAATGCTTTTATGGATCGCTATGCTTTTTACAGGAACAATCTGGTTTCCTTGCAGCAACGGAAGGGACAGACTCTCTCAATTAACTGGCCTTTATGGAAAGAAGGCAATATGAAAATTGATAAAGAAGCTGAAAAGATGATGTTCGGGAGTCTTGGACTGATACCTATGAATACATCCACGGGAATTAAGGTTCTTTATGACGGCCTTGTTTCGAATAATTCTCAAATTCTCGTATACGAAGGGGATAAACAACGTCTTGCCTCATCATTTTCAGAAATAATGTCAAAAACAGAAAAGAAAATTACACCTCCTCTGAAGAAAGATAAAAAAGCTGCTCCCGTGATGGGTGAGGATTTATTTATTGATCAGGCAATACATTATTTTAAAAAGGTGCTTTCCGGTATTATTGGTCTCCCGGTAAGCAGGATTGAAACGGATGAGGCTTTTGAAAAGTACGGGATTGATTCGATCATTGTCATGAAACTGATTAATCAATTGGAACAATCCTTCGGGTCATTGCCCAAAACCCTCTTTTTCGAATACCAGAGTGTCCGGGAGTTAACAGGCTATTTCCTTGAATCCCATGGGGATACACTAAGAGAAGTAATGGGAATCCGGGAGGACAAAAAAAGCCCCGGTGAAAATATAAAGGATTTAAAACCAACAAAAGAATCTAAAAAAACATTTTTCAAGAAAAACAGACATCCCCGTTTTTCATATCAACCGGCCGGGATAAAGGAAAAGCGGGAAGCCGGTGAAGCGGATATAGCGATTATCGGGCTGTCAGGACGTTTTCCTCAATCCCGAAATATGCATGAGTTCTGGGAAAATCTTCGGAATGGCAGGGATTGTATTACTGAAATACCGAGAGACCGATGGGATCACACTCTTTATTTTGATGAAGATAGAAATGCCATCGGAAAAACATACAGCAAATGGGGAGGTTTCCTTGAGGGGGCAAAACAATTTGATCCGCTATTCTTTAATATTTCACCTATGGAAGCTGAATTTATGGATCCCCAGGAACGGCTCTTTTTGCAGTGTGTCTTTGAAACATTAGAAGACGCAGGATATACACGGGATGAACTGAGTAGTTATCAGGGGTTTGGGTTAAAAGGTAATATAGGGGTTTTTGCAGGAGCTATGTATGAGGAATATCAGCTTTTTGGGGCACAAGAATCACTTAAAGGTACTGCTTTTGCATTATCAGGTAATCCGTCATCAATTGCCAACCGGGTTTCCTTCTATTTTGATTTTCATGGTCCCAGCATGACACTGGATAGTATGTGCTCGTCTTCTCTCACAACTATTCACCTTGCAGCTGAAAGTCTTAAACGGGGTGAATGTGAGATGGCGATTGCAGGTGGAGTTAATTTATCAATCCATCCGAATAAATACATATTACTCGGTCAGAGTAAATTTGTATCGAGTAAAGGACGATGTGAAAGCTTTGGAGAGGGTGGAGACGGCTATGTGCCCGGTGAAGGTGTGGGAGCAGTCTTACTTAAACCATTGTCCGGGGCAATTGCCGATGGAGATCGCATTTATGGAGTTATCAAAGGGACTGCAATAAATCATGGTGGGAAGACCAATGCTTATACTGTTCCCAATCCCAATGCCCAGGCAAGTGTTATCAGAAGGGCCTTTGAAGAGGCGGGAATTAATCCAAGAACAGTGAGTTATATAGAAGCCCATGGGACCGGAACATCCCTGGGTGATCCCATTGAGATCGCGGGGTTAAATAAGGTTTTCTATGAATATAGTAAAGACAAACAATTCTGCTCTATAGGTTCTGTAAAATCGAATATCGGACATTGTGAGAGTGCGGCAGGAATAGCCGGAATTGCCAAAGTATTACTCCAGCTTAAACATCGTCAATTGGTTCCGTCACTCCATTCAACTACTTTGAATCCGAATATTGATTTCGAGAATTCACCCTTTATCGTCCAGCAGAAACTGGAAGAGTGGAAACGGCCGGTTATTGAACTTGATGGAGAACGAAAAGAATATCCAAGAATTGCCGGTATATCGGCATTTGGTGCGGGCGGTTCCAATGCTCACATCATTATAGAGGAATATATATCGTCAGAGGATGAACAATCTGAGATTACGGTGACACAAACAAATCCGGCAATTATTGTATTATCCGCAAGAGATGAAGAAAGACTCAAAGAGCGGGCGAAAGATCTTCTTGCAATGGTACAAAGCGAAGGATACAAAAACAAAGATCTGGCGGATATTGCCTATACCTTACAAACAGGACGTGAAGGAATGGAAGAGAGATTAGGATTTACCTCTGCCACCATAGATGAGTTTATTAAAAAAATTCAGGCATATATAGAAGATAACAAAGAAGAAATGGATGTATTCAGGGGTAATATTAACCGAAATAAAGAAATGTCATCTTTGCTTAAAACCGATAATGATATACAGACGGCGATAGAGAACTGGATAAGCAAAGGAAAATATGCAAAATTATTGAATATGTGGGTAAAAGGCCTGGAAGTGAATTGGAGTAAATTATATGAGTAGTATGAACAAAAAACCAAAAAAGATCAGTCTCCCGACCTATCCATTTGCCAGGGAGAAATACTGGGTAGATGGGATAGTCGGGGATAATTTAAGCATTAATAATCGTGTCATGAGTCAGCAGCTTCATCCCCTGCTGCACGAAAATACATCCAGCTTTAATGAGCAGCGTTTCAGTTCACTATTTTACGGAAGTGAATTTTTTCTATCGGATCATGTAATAAATGGAAATAAATTGATTCCCGGGGCTGCTTATCTGGAAATGGTAAGGGCCGCGGTGGAAAGAGCAACAGAGATACCGGTGGATGGCAGTTTATTAATACTCTTTAAAAATGTAATATGGGCGCGGCCGGTTACTGTAAGCAAAGAGCCGGTAAGGGTTCATGTCGGATTAAGTCTTGGTGAAAATAATGCTATTTTCTACGAAGTTTATACTGAAAGCACCGGGGATGAAAATATCATCCATAGTCAGGGTTCAATAGAAATCTGTCAGGCAGAGACGGAAGAAACAGTAGATCTGAATGAACTGCAAAGTAGAAAATGGAAAAATAGTGTTTCTGCTGAAAAATGTTATGAGATATTTAATGAATTAGGAATAGAATACGGTCCGGGACTCCGGGGTATCGAGACGATTTATTTTTCAAATGATACTGCTCTGGCGAAATTATCCATGCCTGCATCTGTTATAACTGATGAAAAAAAATATGTCCTCCATCCTTCGATAATGGATTCCGCTTTTCAGTCAATAATAGGCTTATTATCGGAAAGAAAGTCCGGAAAAGCTGCCATGCCTTTTGCTATTGATGAAGTTACTATTTATGATAAATGCGATTCCTCCATGTGGGCTGTATTAACATATAGTGAAAAAAATAAGGATGATAAAGTAGATATCAGTCTCATTAATGAAAAGGGAAAAATCTGTGTGGGAATACATGGCCTTACCCTCAGGTTAATAGAAGGTGAAGCAAAGCAGGAAAAGATGAGAGTTGAACCTGAGGTGGAGGTATCTTCAGCTCATAATAAAATGAGTGAAAAAGGAATAATTTTAATTGAACCTGAATGGAAGGATTTTGTTAAAAAATCAATATCTCCTCATTATTTCAAACGGATGGTATTTTTGTGTGAATTTACCGGTGATATATATACCGGGATAACAGATGACATGAAATCCCATCAATTTGTTAATCTTAATCCTGACCATGATGACCAGAAAATAGAAATACGATATGAAAACTATGCAAAGAAGATAATCGGGGAAATCCGGGATATAATACTATCAAAACCGGAAGGGAAGGTTTTGCTGCAATTAATAGTGAATGAAAAAAAAGAGAGCCTGTTATTCGCGGGCTTAAGCGGAATATTAAAAACAGCCCGGCAGGAAAATCCGAATCTGGTTGTACAGGTTATTGAATTGGAAAAAGAACCTGATGTTAATGAACTGGCGGAAATTATTAAAGAGAATACCGGTGATATGGAAGAAAACCATGTCAGGTATAGAAATGGTATAAGGCAGATTAAAGGATTAAAAGAAATAGAAGCAGATCACCTCAATAAGAAATCGGATGCCACCGGTGATAAGAAACAGGGGGATATGACGGTTATTCCATGGAAAGATTCAGGGGTTTATCTTATTACCGGGGGAGCCGGTGGTCTTGGTAAAATATTTGCTCTTGATATAGCGGGCAAAGTCAAAGATCCGGTGATCATTTTGACCGGGCGGTCACGTTTGAGTCCGGAAAAAGAGACCTGGATTAAAGAGTTGGGGAATAAGGGAGCAAAAGTTATTTATAATCAGGTGGATGTAACCCGTAGAGAAGAAGTAAAAAAGTTAATCGAGGGCATACAAAATGATTACGGAAAGCTTAATGGCATAATTCATAGTGCGGGAGTCATTAAAGATAATTTTATTATTAAAAAGAATAATGAAGAGATTGAGGCTGTACTGGCTCCAAAGGTAAAAGGAACAATAAATCTGGATATTGCGAGCAGTGAATCCGATCTTGATTTATTTATTATGTTTTCATCCTCATCGGGATTATTAGGGAACCCGGGACAGGCGGATTACTCGTGTGCAAATGCTTTTATGGATGCATATTCGGTATATCGCAATGAGGAAGTTACATTACAACGAAAGCACGGACGAACAATCTCAATTAATTGGCCTTTATGGAGAGAAGGTGGAATGAATATCGATGGTGACATTGATAGGATGATAGAACGACTTTCCATGATCGGAATCGATCCTCTGAAAACAGAAACAGGAATACGTGTTTTATATGAAGGTATAAAACAGAATAAGAATCAAATAATGGTCTTTGAAGGTGACTTGGACGTGATACGGGAAATGTTTTTTTCTGTGAAAAAGTCTATCTCAAAAATACCGGATGAAAATATCAAAGAGGAAGCTGCCGGGAGTCAGTATATTGAATCAGATCTTCTTAAGGAAAAAACTATTGTTTATCTTAAAAATATATTATCTAAGATTATAAAACTGCCCGTGGAGAAAATCAGAGCAGATGTTTCATTTGAACATTATGGAGTTGATTCTCTTATGATAATGCAGTTAACGAATCACCTGGAAAATGAATTTGGGTCATTATCCAAAACTTTATTTTTTGAATATCAGGATTTACTTGGATTGTCAGGATATTTTATAAAGAATTTTCATAGTAAATTAATTAATCTCTTTGGTTTAGGTGATAAAAAAAATGGGATTAATTATGTGAGCGATGGTGCGGAACTACATGATGGAGCAAATAAAAAGTCTTACAAAAATTATAACCGGTTTTTAACAAGGAGCGGGAAATCGGAAGGTGTTAAGCAGGAATCGGAAATTGCGATAATCGGATTATCAGGACGATATCCCGGGGCAAGGAATATAAGAGAGTTCTGGGAAAATCTTAAGAACGGAAAGGATTGTGTTACGGAAATTCCCGATAACAGATGGGATTGGAGAAAACATTTTGATCCTGATAAAAATAAACAGGGAACGACCTATAGTAAATGGGGCGGATTTATAGATGGTGTCTGGGAGTTTGATCCTTTATTTTTTCATATATTGCCAAATGATGCAGTTTCCATGGATCCCCAGGAGAGAATTTTTCTGGAATGTGTTTACCGGACACTGGAGGATGCCGGATATACAACTAAAAGTCTAAAACAAGATAATAATGAAGTGGGTGCAAATGTCGGTGTTTATGTAGGCGTTATGTATGAAGAACATCAGTTGTATGGTGCTCAGGAACAGGCTCGGGGCAGGATGATTGCCCTCGGTGGATTTTCTTCATCCGTAGCAAATCGTGTATCTTATTTATTTAATTTTATTGGTCCCAGTATAGCTGTTAATTCAATGTGTTCATCGTCACTGACTACTATTCATCTGGCCTGTCAGGCGCTCAGGAACGGAGAGTGTGAAACGGCAATTGCAGGCGGAGTAAATGTATCAATTCATCCGAATAAATATTTTTTGCTCTCCCAGGGGAACTTTGTGTCGAGCAAGGGAAGATGCGAAAGTTTCGGAAAAGGCGGAGATGGATATGTTCCCGGAGAGGGAGTGGGAGCTGTATTACTCAAACCATTATCAAAAGCGATCGCGGACAATGATCATATTTACGGAGTTATTAAAGGGAGCGTACTTAATGCCGGGGGCAAGACGACCGGATATACTGTTCCAAATCCCGCCATGCAGGCGGATGTTATCCGTAAAACAATTAAAAAAGCCGGACTAAAGGCGAGATCGATCAGTTTTATCGAAGCTCATGGAACAGGTACGATCCTGGGCGACCCTATTGAAATTGATGGATTAACCCGGGCATTCAGGGATGATACCGATGATAATCAGTTTTGTGCAATAGGGTCCGTCAAATCGAATATCGGGCATTGTGAAAGTGCGGCCGGTATTGCCTCAGTAAGTAAAGTTCTTTTGCAGATGAAATACGGACAATTAGTGCCAAGTCTTCATGCGGAAGAATTAAATCCGAATATTGATTTTAAATCAACACCATTTGTTGTGCAAAGGAATTTGTCCGAATGGAATGGTGATAAGCCGAGGATTGCAGGGATCTCGGCATTTGGTGCGGGCGGAGCAAACGCTCATATGATTATAGAAGAATATAGAGAAGAAAGGGAGGGCAATGGTCCTTATCCTATTAATCCGCAAAATCCGGTTCTTATTGTATTGTCGGGACGCGATAAAACAAGATTAACTGAAAGAGTGAAAGACCTGCTTGATGAAATAAAAAAAGAAAAATTTGGTGA
>JAFGRV010000018.1 GCA_016934975.1 Spirochaetales bacterium
GAGAAGCAAGTGCGTGAGTGTGGAGTTTTTGAAAAAAATTCCAAGCACAGAGAAGCAAGTGCGTGAGTGTGGAGTTTTTGAAAAAAACTCCAAGCGCTAAGCCCGAAGGGCGTGCGCAGATATCAGTCGATGCATTGTTGATAGCTCAATTTTATGTTGGTTTAATAGGGGAATTTTGCTAGTGTGGAGTTTGAACCACGCCACTTTGTGGCTTTGGATTGAAAAAAACTCCCATAGGGAAGTTTCTAAAGGGTAAAGCCTTTTGCGGGCTTTACCCTGGGGTGAGGCAAAAAAAAAGGAAAACCTGAACATGAAGCAAAAGATATGCAGTATCAGTATAATTATTCTATTATATATATCCGTCGCAGGGAGTGCCCAGAGTACAGTCAATTTTGCGGAAGCACTCCAGAAGTCCCTGTATTTTTATGATGCCGGGAAATCTGGTCCCGGTATTACGGGAGGCAGGCTCGAATGGCGTGCCGATTCGGAACTCACAGATCAGTGGGTCCCCCTCGTTTCAAAACCCACAGGCACACATGAAAACGGGGTCGTCCTCTCCCGGAGTTTTATTGATACCTACAGAAGTATTCTTGATCCCGATGGTGACGGTGGTGTTGATGTAAGCGGCGGTATGCATGATGCGGGAGACCATGTCAAATTCGGTCTGCCCCAGGGTTATACGGCGGGAACACTCTTGTGGGGGATCTATGAATTCGAGCAGGCCTTTATCGATATCGGTGAGTACGATCATATGATCGATATCTGTAAATGGTTTACCGATTACTTTCTGCGAAGCGCGTTTTTCGATAATTCCGGCAACCTTATCGCCTTCTGCTACCAGGTTGGGGAAGGGGATACCGACCATAGCTACTGGGGCGTCCCGGAATTGCAGGATGTCGAGAAGTATCCGCGGCCTGCATACTTTGCCACAACGGAAACACCGGCCAGTGACCAGTGTGCCGATGTTGCCACAGCCCTTACCATCATGTCCTTTGTGTATGAACGGATTGATTCCGGATATGCAGCACGGTGTCTTGATACAGCCATCGCACTCTATGATTTTGCAGTCGCGCACAGGGGCCTGGGATACGCGGGGAGCTTTTATCAGTCCATGTATGATGAAGACGAACTCTCATGGGCGGCTGTCTGGCTTTATGAGGCGACCGGCGATATGCGTTATATCGACGATATCAGCGCCACCGATAGTCAAGGCTATTACACCGGCTACATGTCCCGGCTTATCTCCGACCCCGGTGACACATGGCAGAATATCTGGGTTCACTGCTGGGATGCAGTCTGGGGAGGAACCTTTGTTAAGCTCGCGATTCTCTTTCCTGAAAATGAAAACTTTGATTATTTTGCCCGTTGGAATATTGAATTCTGGTCAAATGGCATGGTCCCCCATGAAGACCCCTATGATTCATCCTATGTTTTATATACCCCCGGGGGATATGGCATGTTAAATACCTGGGGTTCGGCGAGGTACAATTGTGCCGCCCAGCTCTGCGGTTTAATATATGGAAAGCACCGGAACAGGACTGATATTGCAGACTGGTCGAGAAATCAAATGACCTACATTATGGGCAATAATCCGATGGGACGGTCGTACATCGTAGGATACAGTGATAATTATGCAGAACATCCCCACCACCGGGCCGCTCATGGATCGACAACGAATAATTTGCTGGATCCTCCCAATCACCGCCATATCCTGTGGGGTGCTTTGGTCGGGGGACCGGACAGTTCGGATAATCATAATGATGCGACCGACGATTATATTTATAATGAAGTGGCAATTGATTATAATGCCGGACTTGTGGGGGCTCTGGCGGGATTGTATGATTATTTCGGAAGAGCGGAAAATCATCAACCCCTTACGAATTTTCCCCCTCCGGAAGAAATTACCGGAGAACATTACCTCCGCGCAAAAATCGAACAGGAAAATAATGAACGGACTCAAGGAACAGTACAGGTCTTCGGGCAATTGTTCGTACCCCCGTTTTACGAAACCCGTCTTATGTGCAGGTATTTTTTCGACATCAGCGAACTCGTCGATATGGGTCAGTCGATTTCCAACGTAAGCACCGATGTCATGTATGACGAAGCCGATTTCAGGTTCGACACCCCCGCACTCCTCTCAAACCCCCTTCCGTGGGATGAAGTCAACAACATTTATTATGTTGAAATTGATTGGACGGGGATTGATATCTACGGAACTATGGAATATCAGTTTGCTCTTATCGTTGATCAGGCCCCCGACTGGAAGTCCTATTGGGACGCTTCGAACGATTACAGCCGTCAGGGACTTACGAATACATATGCAGCGACCGATTACATAGCCTTATACCTTGACGGCGAGCTTATCTCCGGAATTGAACCGCCGGGATCCGGGGCTACGGCACAGCCGACACCGGAACCGACACAAATACCGGGCTCCGCTGCCGGGGATGTCAATGAAGACGGATCTATAGATATCATCGATGCCTTACTTGTGGCCCGGGATTACGTGGGGTTGCATCCGGAGAATTATAATCCAGAAGCAGCAGATACAAATTGTGATGGAAATATTGACATTGTAGACGCTTTGTTGATTGCACAATATTATGTGGGATTGCTAAGCGTATTCTGCTAGTCGGAGTTTTAGAAAAAAACTCCCAAGACAAAGACGCGAAGCGGATTTGTCAGATATTGTTGATGCTTTACTCATAGCGCAATATTATGTCGAATTGATTCATCAATTTTGCTGATGTAAATTTTCTTCCATAGAGCCGGTCCCGGAGTCTGTTCCGGATTATGCAATAGATTCCGGGATCGGCTTTTTACCTCATCCGGGAAATCTTAAAATCTCTGTTTTTTGTTAAAAAAAGGTCCATATCTACCCATAGAGACGACAGGTTTATGTAAATATATATAATTTGGGCTGATCATGATCTATAGATCGAATAGTTTAATAAAAGTGGAGGTATTTTTATGAAAGTAGTAAGCATGCTCTTCGTATTGTGCTGTTTATTCTGTATTTACACAGAAGCACAGGATTACACATTAACTCTTGAGTATATGGTAAACTTCAGACCGGATATGTGCAATTATTATGGCCGGTCAACAATCGTGGTTTATTATAATGATATTTCTGAATATGATCCCGAATCCTTAAGTATTCCGGCAGGAACAATAGTAAGGTTTTACAATCTGAATCCTCCCATTCCCACACCCCCGGTGAGTGTCGGAAATTTTAGTGAATGTACCGGCGATTCAGACCCATATACTGGACCCATACCCGAAGGCTATGAACCGGATCTCGGATCGATACTATATTCTCATTTATTTGACATAATAATGGATCAGGATAAAAATATTGAGTTTATTTTTAATGTAAGCTCCTTTAATTGCTCTGTGATTGGTCCTACTCCTACTCCTCCCCCTGTGATTAATGTCCTTAAGGGAGATGTGAATGAAGACACAGTGATTGATATCGTTGACGCACTCCTGGTGGCCCAGGATTACGTGGGGTTGAATCCGGAGAATTATAATCCGGAAGCAGCAGATACAAATTGTGATGGAAATATTGACATTGTAGACGCTTTGTTGATTGCACAATATTATGTCGGTTTATTAGGTGAGTTCTGTTGATGTGAAGAATTTATGCCTGCATATTACCGGCCGCCTGGTAATATGCGGGCATAATAATGAAATTTCTAAACTCAACAATCTCTCCGAAACCCCGAGGCTTTCCGCGTTTTAATATGGAATGAACACCTCAATTTTATTGCTTTTATATCTTAGCAACTACATTTATTTTATATACAAATGGGACGGCAAATACTCTCACTATAAGTGAATCTGATTTGTTTTTTATGGATGGCAAAAGCTTTCAGGATATTTATAGCATATGTGTCGTTCTTTCCGACGGATCACAATATATTGGCACGACGAATGGATATGATTGCAGATCTGTTTCTTTGCGAAGAACCTTTGATTAAATGAGTGCGATTGGTAAGCTCCATATTTTATATATTGACCGTTTTTTACGTGATCGAAATAAAGAAAAACGAAAAAAAATATTTTCTTAATTCAATATATACCTTTCCTATGGCAATATAATTAATAGTAGCACTTTCTAAAAAAAGTGAGTGATAGAATAATTTATCATCCAAATCCCTCACAACATCTTATTAGAATTACAATTAAACTTCTTCCCAATCCCCCTCACCACTCTATTTTGCTTTACTGAAAAGAAGAACCGCATTATGCCCGCCGAATCCGAATCCGTTGGAAATTGCATTATCAATCTTCTTTTTTAACGGGCCTTTTGTAGGCAGTTTTTCTTCGGTTAAGACCGGCGATTCGGGATTATCAACATTTAAGGTAGCAGGGACCGTATCATGATAGAGTGACAGGACCGTTGCCACTGCTTCCGCCGCTCCTGCCGCCCCGAGCATATGCCCTGTGGATGACTTCATTCCATGAATGGAGGCATTTCCCAAATCCTCACCTAAAATCTGTTGAATTGCCAATAATTCGGCGGTATCCCCGGCAGGTGTGGCTGTGGCATGTCCGTTAACGAGCTGAATTTCCGAGGGATCAATGCCCGCAAAATCAATGGCCCGCCGGATCGCCAATTTTACCCCGGTTCCTTCGGGATGGGGGAGGGTAAGATGGTAGGCATCATTACTTGCGCCATACCCGGTTAATTCGCAATAAATATGGGCACCTCTTTTTACTGCCAATTCATAATCTTCAAGAATAAGTGTCGCTGCGCCCTCACCCATGACAAATCCATCCCTGTCTGTATCAAAGGGACGGGAGGCTTTTTCAGGAGCATCATTCCTGGTGGAAAGGGCCATGGAAGCATTAAAACCGCCGATAACGGTTTCATTCACACACGCTTCGGAACCCCCGACAACAACAATCGGAGCCTGTCCTGTTTGAATCAGTGAGGCGCCAACCATTACGGCATGGGCCGATGACGCACAGGCGGAAACCGTGGCGTAATTGGGTCCACGGAACTGATATTTCATGGCGATGTGGCCGGCGACAATATTTATAATAATCTGGGCGATAAAGAAAGGACTAAAACGGGGTGATTTCGTTTTATCGGCATTGGAAAGAACTCCGTCCTGGAAGGTCTTTGAACCCCCTATCCCCGCGCCCCAGATAACCGAGATATCTTCCGGAGATACGCCGCTTGAGAGTATTCCGCTCGCTTCAATCGCTTCTATGGCTGAACATATTCCAAGCTGAGTAAATCGGTCAAGTCTTTTGCATTCTTTTCGCGGAATCAGCACCTCGGGATCAAATCCTTTCACTTCACAGGCAAACTGTGTTTTAAAAACAGAAGCATCAAATTGAGTAATCGGGGCCGCCCCGTTTTTATTTGCGAGTAATCCCTCCCAGAAATCCTTTACTGTGTTTCCTATGGGTGTTATTGCGCCCAACCCTGTTACCGCGACACGCTTGTAATTATTAGTCATATATTCTCCCTGGTATTATTTTTCGATTATAAACCGGTATTCTCCTTAAAACAGAGTGATGAGTCAAGGTTATTATGCTATTTTTTACTTATTTCCGGAGTAAAAATGGTGATAATGTTCCGTCTGCTCTTCTCATTTATAAGCTGATTTCGATATAACCGGCTGCCGGGGATTTCACCGCCTCATCAATTTTAACTAGGGGGGAAGATCTCCCAATTTCCACCATCCGGAACAGAGCTGTTTTATAGATAAAAAGAAAAAAAAGCAAAAAAACGTCCATAACTACCCACGTGGACGACATATTTTTGCA
>JAFGRV010000230.1 GCA_016934975.1 Spirochaetales bacterium
AAGGGAGGTCAGAATGAATAAACTCATACCTTTAATAATACTTTTCATATTATGTTTTTCTGTTTATACCCAGGAGAAAAGTATTTTGTCTATATCGGTCGTTCCTCATGCTGAAATACCTCTGGAGACTGAGGTTGAACGGTTTACTCCCGGTGGGGGAGTTGGTATTGATTTTGATTATAAATTACCTTTTTTCCCATTAGTGAGTGTCTGTTCGGATATTAGTTATTCCTATCTGCCGATATATACCGGGGACGGATGTAACTTTATCTACCTTGGCGGCGGGGCCGGGTTTCATTTTTTGAATATAGGTTCCATAGCCGGTAAAATTTACGGAACAGCCGGATATTATCACGGAATTATTGCAGATGAATCATACGCAAATGGCGGCAACCTTTATTGGAAGGCCGGTGTGCAGGTCGGCTGGGGTATCACACCGGCTATGGATATAGGTGTGAATTCCCAGTACAAATTTATTGCAGATGGAAGCGGTGGGGTGCTCAGCAATGGTATCAGTGTCGGGATGAGTGCAACCTTTAAATTTTTGCAGTCACGTCAGCTGCGGATAGAGAATATCCGGTATATCAATATTTTTCCCGTAATGTATAAATATTACACAGGCAACAGTGTCGGTACTGTGGATATCCTGAATGATGGGTCCGCCCCGGTAGAAAACCTGGAAGTATCCTTCTTTGTTGCCAAATATATGGACAATCTCACTCTCTGTCCCGGACCCAGGGCTTTGGCCGGGGGGAAAAAAGCAACAATAGATTTGTACGCTGTTTTTGCCGAATCTGTCCTGGATATTACAGAGGCGACCGTTGTTTCCGGGAAAATTATTATTTCCTATAGTCAGAACAAAAAGCGGCAAACTGTGGAAAAATCACATTCTCTCCGGATTTATGACCGTCATGCCATGACATGGGACGACAACAGAAAAGTATCAGCTTATGTTACCCATAAAGATCCGGTAATAATAGATATTGCAAAATCTCTTGCCCGTACTGTAAGAAACTCGGGGCATGTCCTTGATAATAACCTGGGAGTTGCAATAGCGCTTCATGAATCATTAAAAGAATACGGTATTACCTATGTAAAAGATCCGACCACCCCATTTGTCGAGTTCTCAAAAGACAAAAAGGCGGTGGATTATATCCAGTTCCCGAGAAACACTCTTCACTTTAAATCCGGTGACTGTGACGACCTTTCAATTCTGTATGCCGCCATACTCCAGGCAGTCGGTATTGATACAGCATTTATCACTATTCCCGGCCATATTTTTATGGCTTTTGCCCTTTCGCTGCCTCCCAAAGAAGCCGGAAAAGTACTTGGAAACAGAAAGGCCTTTATTGTCCATGATAACAGGGCGTGGGTACCAGTTGAAATTACCAGTGTTACCACCCCGTTTTTAAAAGCATGGGAAATAGGCTCATTAGAATGGAATGAAAGCTCGGTAAAAGATGAAGCAGCAATATACCCGATGTATGAATCCTGGCAAACATATGAACCTGTAGGGTACATCGGACAGGAAGTGAATATTCCCTTTATTTCCCAGGACAGCATTGAAGCTGTCTATGCAAAGGAAATGGACCGGTTTATTGACAGGGAATTGTATTCCCTGTCAAAACAGATAGAAAGAAATATCCAGGACAATACAAAGAAATACAACAAACTGGGAACAATCTATGCACGATATGGAAGAACGGAAAAGGCAAAAGAATATCTTAATAATGCATTAAAGAAAAACGACTATTTCCCGGCATTTGTAAACCTGGGAAATGTCTATTATTTGGAGAAAGAGTATACCAATGCCTTAAGTACCTATAACAAGGCATTAAAACTGAAACCCGATAATCTCCTTATATTGCTGCAATTGGCAAGAGTATATAACAATATTGGGGATTACAAAAATTCGGGTACCTATTATAACAAATTAAGAGCGAAAAGCCCGGAAATGGCAGAAAAATATGCCTACCTGGATTTATCTGCATCCGATGAAACCAGGGCAGGTTCGGGAGAGGAGGTCATCGAATGGATCGACGAATAATTATTTTATCTATTATTGTATGTATTGCAGGAATTATATATATCTGTTTTTCATGTGTTCCGTTTGGAGAAAAGATAGATAATAAAATAGAACTGGATGAAGATGAGGATCCGATTGTTACCAATAATGATCTTACAACAGATTCAAGATCGGTTGCTATCGGCGTTACCTGGACTCCTGCTTCTGACATGGTGCCCCAAGAAAGACTTGAATACAGGGTTGTATGCTCTGAATCTCCAAATATTAATACATTAAAAATGGCATTAGAAAATCTGGATGAAACCAAAAGCTCCACCTGGATCAAGGGAGTGAGCACTGCTGATGCAGTTAACCTTGTTCCTCTCACCCTATATTATGTAAATGTGCTGGTAAGAGACCGGGCCGGAAATATGGCAGCATATAAAATGACATCTGATACAACTGTTCAGGATTTGATAGCTCCGACATTAGAAGTAAATGGTGATGAGCTCACTAAGGGAATTATAGAAGAAGAATCGTTTGATATTTCCTGGATAGCTGCAGAAGATAATATTACTCCACAGAATCTGCTTCAGTATAATGTGTACTATACTGATGATCCGGATGTGGATTTGACAGATGTGGTTGGGGAAATAACGGCTTCATCAACAGGCTGGAATACATATACGACAACAGAAGAGACAGTTGATATTGGTCTTGAAGATGATACGACTTACTATGTGAATGTTCTGGTTAGGGATGAAGGAGATAATAGGACTGCTTATACACCGACAGAAGTAACAACAGATAAATATCCGCGGATATATTGGACGGAGTATGCTCAAAACAGGATAAGAAGTGCAAAGCTGGATGGAGGCGATCCTGAAGTAATAATTACCCTGGCGGGCGGATCATATCCATATGCATTAGCTTTGGATTTGGACAACAGGATAATGTATTGGTCTGAACATGGGAATGATCAAATAACTTCTGCAGATATGGATGATGGCACACCTGTGGTAGATTTAATAACATCTAATGCGGGCGATATTTACGGAATAGCTTTTGACAGTAGAAATAATACACTCTATTGGACATCCGGGAATAGCATATTTAACGCCCCTGTCGATACAGATGATCCTAATGCAAATAATCATGAAATTACCAGCTTAAATTCTTTTATTGATTCCGGTAATTTCCTTTATGGTATTGCCCTTGATGAAGATAATAATAAACTCTACTGGGTAGAATCGGATAATGCAACAGGGGCCGACTCAAGGATCTGTTCTGCAGATATAACAACAGACAATCCCCCTGTAGTAAGTAATCCGGCTCTCTTTTATAATAATAGTATGATGTTACCACGGGCTATTGCAGTGGATACGTATAATGATAATATATTCTGGTCAGATGAACATACAGTTTCTCCTTATCCGAGAATAAGTAAAATTAATACAAGTGCCGAACCAGCGAGTTTTGTTGCTTCAATTACTTCTAATTTAACTGCAGTACATGGTATTGTATCTTTTTATGACACATCAGTTCCTGCATCGTATTTTTTCTGGACAGACGATGGGAGAGATAATATTTATAAAGCCCTAACCAGTGCAAATGTTGACGACGCCAATAATCATATTTTATTAAGTTCTAGTGGATCTGATCCAGTTGGAATTGCGATAGATTTTTAAATATCTTTCAATTTAGGAGGTATATTATAGATGAAGAACTATTTTAAAAAAAGTATTATTATCCTATTTATCGCTATAGGATGTTCCCTGAATTTATTTGCCGTCGATATCAATGCGTTAGCTCATTCCTGTTTAAAGCAAAATACGGATACTATTACTTTCCGTTTTACAATACCTACAAGTGCTTCCATAGGAAATGTGAGAGTAGATTTTAATATCAGTGATCTTTCAGGTGTAACGCTGGGTTATGGTGCTGTATCGATTGATCCGCAGTGTGGTGATTTAGCATATAGCCCTTTTACTGTTAGTAATTATGAAGTTCCACATACCGTCGCGTCACCTAATGGCTATAGTGTTCAATTAATTTCTAAAGGGACAAATAGTTTCCAAGTCTGGATTATTAATACATCTACGTCAGGCGTTTGGGATACCGACACCGATGCGTCTTGTACATTGTCGCAACCTTTTTGGGAAATAATCATTAGTGGCATGGGAATATCTGATTATTATGGGTTAAATCTTACTCAAATCAGGGCATATGCAGCTGGTGTAACAGATGAAGGATCCCCTATGGCAACCCCAGCAGGTCTATTATTTACGTATGTCGATACATGCAACCAGCCGCCAATAGCCACTTTTACAGAAACAGCCGGTACTGGTTCGACAATCTATACAAGTGATGCAAGCACTATTTATGGGCCTGTTCCGCTGCTTTTAAACCTTACACCGGATATGACCGATCCGGATGGGCATCATGCTATTCAATACAGGTGGGATCTTGATGGCGATGGAACGGTTTATGAAGTAACAGAAAATTTTCCTACACCTATTCCTGTTTCAACCCCAGCTCCTGCCAATCAAATAAAAGGTTATGATAGTATAGGTATTAATAATATTGGATTAATTGTTCAGGATGAAACCACTGCAGACAGCACCCGGAAGCAAAAAACTGTCTATGTCCTTCCCTCAGAAAACATGTACTTTGCCCGGGCTTCGGGGCTGCCCTATGATGAAGGAATAGTCCCCCATATTGATGGTATTGTCAGTGGGCCGGATGAGCAAGCTGAAACGGGAGGTTCGGATGAGGGTGTAATCTATGGAGAGAGTGGTTGGCGCGGCGCGTATCAGCAGGTATATGGGACCGGGACAGGATTTGATTTTATTTTTCAGGGTATACGGCATAATGTCACAGCCACAAGAATCCTCTATTTCAGCTTTGAGGTGGCTTATGATAATGCCTTAAACTCAAGTGATGAAATTATTATCGGTTTCCGGGGTAATTCCACAGATCCCCTTGCCACAGATATATCAACTGACAGAAAAATTGTCATCGACCCGAGCGCAAATACAACAGGTACTGCAGCCCAGACCGGAATTCAGGTTTTTGAACGGTCGGGTGGCAGCTGGTCAACAACAGCCAATTCTTCTCTTCCTCCTGACCTGGTGTGTGCCACACGGCCTTTAAATTATGATCCTTTAGATAGCGGTGTAGATGACAATTACTGGTCTATTGAAATTCAGGTCCCCCTGGATGCTCATGGAGGTTCCAGTTGGGAGGCTATAAATGACCAATTCCTCTTTTTCTATCGAATCGGGCGGCACCAAAGCAGTACTGTCGATTACGGGTACTGGCCCACTTCACTGAACCTTGCCCCGGCTGATGACTATTTTATTGATAACATTGCAGATCCCGGTTACGACTGGACAACAACCCGCCTGAATCCCCTCTGGTGGGGAGCTGTCGATCTCACCACATCTTCGGCATGTAATGGACTCTCCCTTGCAAGCAGCGTCGATGTGGGATCAATCCCTGTAGATACTGCCGTAACCCCCGGGTATAATGCTGCGTCCCTGGCTGAGTCCGGTACCCTGACAAGTAGTTTTGCGTATACGGATCCCAGTCCCGGCTCTGTGACTGATGTCGGTTATTCCAATACATTTACCAATATAGTAGTCGCCAGGGTGAGTAATGATACCTATAAGCAGGAAATTTCCGGGGGTTCGATTGTTGATACAATGCTGAATGTTCCTGATGTTGATGTCAGCTTCAAGATTGCGAACTGGGGTATTCCTCCGGATAATGTATTGGATTCATATTGGAAAGAAATACCCGGGAGCAGTGCTGTTGCTGCCAAAGAAGTACCAAAGGGGACTGCAGATCCAATAACTCCACATAAAGAAGAATTCTACTTTGAATGGCCTCTGGATGTTGCGACAATACAACAATATATAGCTGATTCGTCAGTTCTTGAATCCTTTAATGAAAAGCACCAGTGCATTTATGTGGAAATCCATGCAGATCCAAACACTAGTACTGATGCTGATGATATCAACAACCCGCGGATAGTAATAAAGAGTGTACACCGGAATATGAACTTTAATGCAACAAATGATGACAAGTTTGTACACCAGGCTGATATAAGCGCCATAGGGTATGGTGATGCCTTAACCGATGATCCGAACCAGAAGTTCCTCTTACGTATATTTACCCGGAAGTGGGAAGTAAACCTGAGTAATGAACTTGTACAGAATATTCTCAAGGGCAAGGAAAATGAAAAGGAAGAATATAACAGGATATCTAAAATACCTGAAGGACTGTCTGAAACTTTCTATAACGATCTGATTAAACAGAAAGATCTTCTTCTTAAATATATGAAAGAGAATAAAAATGTTGTTTCATATATCGAATATATTGTTAAAGGATTTCTCTATACCGGGAAAACAGCAATCATCAAGGGCAAACCCATTGATGTTGTCAGGGCAGTGGGATCTTATGGACATGTTATCCGACACGAAGGCTTGGTAGAAGACTGGGAATTTGAGATTACCGGTGAGAATGTTATAATGTTGAACAAAAATACATACCTTCTTTCAATCGAACCAGAAACTACATTAAGGGTTTTTGATAAAGTCAAAGCCATCGAACCGTCTAAATGGATGGTTCACCTTTACGGCGGCGTTGCATACAATATCGATACCTTTTCATCGGATTACACACTTGGCGTAAACGGCCTGATTGGACTTGGTTACAAATTTTTTCCAATGCTATCGTGCAACCTGATGTTCGGATATAATTACTTCTTTTCCGACAACACGGCAGTTGATGATTCCCGGTTAATGAACATTTCTCTGAATGCCCGCTGGCACCGGCAGCTTGCGAACCCTGTTTCAGTTTATGTTGATATAGGCCCGGGAATATACCTTGATCCGGACATGACTATAGACTTTGGAGCAAACGCAGGACTTGGTGTTGATATTGAGTTTACACCATACGTTGTTTTTGAACTTGGAGCAGATTATCATTATCTCTTTAAGACAGATACAACACAGTTTATACATGGACATGCAGGCCTGCAGTTTATGTTTTAGAAATATTACCGGTTTATAACCTGGAATAATAAAATTAGAGGGCTGTGTAAGAGTACGACATATGTCGTACTCTTACACAGCCCTTTTTTTTTGCAGGATACATAACTATCAATACAGGGAATATCGGAACATAGGTCCGCTTCCACAGAGATTATTCCCTCTTCAATATCAATGGGTGGCACCGGGTGGGGTGGAATTATAAAAAAATACTCCTTCGACCGTATGATTCTGCCGGTTTTATCCATAAAAAAACTTGCACGGGCATATGGATTTAATTATCATTTTAATATGAATAAAACGCAGGGAGATCTATCACAGAGTTTTATAATTCCCGGAGAAAATCAGTTAAAAGACCAATACAAAAGTTTGAATCCTGATTTCTTCGGTTTCCAGTTTATTCCCCTCCTGAAAGTTGTTATCAATAATACCGAAACCCTCCTTATGAAGCAGAGTGCGGGACGATGGATGGGGTATAATATCGAGAACATCCGTTATATTACTGAAACCGGGAACCTTTCTCTAAAGGATTTTATTTCCATAAAAGAAAGTATAAATATGATTCTTACGGCAGGAAATAAGGATTGGGAAGATAAAATAAATGCTTTATTCGCGGAAAAACTCCCCCAACTTAATGTCGCTATCGGAAAACTGAAAGCAGATATCTTGCGAAATTTTAGTATTGATGATAAATCCGGATTCATAACACTGTCGCCATTTGATACGGATGCCTTTGTTTATTATATTACCCCGGATAATAGTTTTCAGAAACGGATACTCTATGTTTCCTTTTTTCTAAAATTGAATATGAATTCAAAAAATAACAATTTCTTTGAATTTAAAAGCCTTGAGTATATCCCGCTAAAATTATTTAAAGCAGATGTTGATCTGCATCCCCGGTATAGCCTTCATACCGCGGTTTCGGGTTTTTTTAATAAGTACGGGAGTGCGGATAACCGGGATAAATTTTCCCTGGTGAACAAGATCCCGGAAATCCGGTGGGATATGAATATTAAAAAGCTTTTTGCCCTGACCTTTACCCTGGATATTTCGTTTTATTATGAAAACAGTGATGATATGGACCTTATCCTGACGGAATTCCATACCCCTAATCCCGGAAGCGAAGAAGAGGGAATATTATCATCACTTATGTCACTGAAAGATGAACGCATATCCCGGGAAGAGAAAAGTGAAAAGTTTATTTCTATTTTTGATAATTATGTGTCTCTTTCACTCTTTAAAAGCGGCATGTTTCTACGGATACCCGGGGAAGGGCTTTATTCCGGGATTGTGGAAGAAGAAGTCCTGTCCGGGGAAAAGGACGAACAGAAACTTTATCCCTTTTATGTTTTAATCAATCTTATCCGGTTTATAAAAAATATACGTATTATTATCGATTACAAGCAAATTTATACCGTGGGTCCTGCTTATGATAATCCCGAGCAGTGGTTTAACATGCGGAGGGATATTATGCCTTTTAACGATACCCTGGAATTAAAACGTATGGACCGGTTTTTTGATCATACATCAATTCCCATTACATCAGGGGAGCTCACCCTCAACTTCCGCCGGAAGGGAATAGTTGTCACCGAAAGGGCAATGAAGTTTTTGCAAATCCATCAGTTTGTGTCATCTTTCCGAGGCGATTACCACCCCGGGCTTGAAACAGATGAGCTTTACTCTATTTCAAAGGATGATTCAATTGTCGGGTTTATTCCGACCTCGGAAAACAAGACGGAAAAAATTCGCAAACTTTTTATATGGAGAATTAAATGAAAGCATTGTATTTGTTTTTATGTTTCCTGGTAATATTGTTTTTCCCTCTCTTCCAGGTCTTTCCGGAAGATACTTTGACCGGTGTGTTTGAAATTTCCACCCAAAACTTTAAAGAATATCCGTATCCCCGTCCCCCGGGGAAATTCAACATCCTGGGAACCCCGGAGTATTCGGATGTCCTGCAACGTGTTGCCATTAATGTTGCGGAAGTAAAATTGAACGAGATGGCGGAAGAATTTAAAGAAACGTATTTAAAACACCTGAACGAACTGGTGCGGTATGTTTCGGTGTTTATCGGTAAAAAGGAATACAATAGTGTCATCGATGATGCCCTGTTTTACGCATACACCTTTCAGTACCTGGATGAAAACGGAAAGAAAATGCTTAATAAAGAGTATATTAACAATATCGCGATAATAAAAAAGCATTTTCCGAAAGCAATCGAATACACCTTCTGGCCGCCTACCCAGGACGGTATGCAGATAAACGGATTATATGTGGGGGGCTCCTCAAGTAATTCGGTAATCCAGCTTTCGCTGCTCAATACGTTTGTGCGCAAAGCCATTACCGACGTCCTTAAAAAACAGAAACCGGATTTTAAATACGACGGGGGGTATGAAGAAACCCTGGGGCAATGGGCGTCCAACCTCTCGGTTAACATGTCGTTAATCGGCGCTTTTATTCATGAAAACACCCACGCTGTTTTTCAGTTTTACGCTCCCAGGGGATATGGCAGCAACGGTAATTCAACTATGCAGGAAGCCACATTTTTATTCGAGGGAGTTACGGAGATGTGCGCCCACAGGGCTGTCTATTATCTTGCGGGAGGCCATGAAGATTTTAATGAGCTTGTGGCCTATCCCGGAAATGTTTTGACGGCAGAGATTCTTTTTTCCATCGATCCGGAAGGCTTGTATGACTGGTACACCCGGAAACAGGAAAAATACGATGAAGCATTTGCGGAAAGCATCGCCGAAGAATTGTCAAAGATTACCGATGTTAACGATAAAACAAAACAAATATTCGACCCCAAAAAGAAAAAAGCATTTACAGCCGCATTTATCGATAAAATTCTAAAGGGAAATGCCAGGTCGGTGGCGGATATACTTTATCCCTTTGAGCTCGCCTGTAATATGAAATTCTTTTTGCAATGGATAATGCTCAGAAGTCCGTACTGGGTACAGATCCCTTTAAAACACAGGCTTTTTATTCTGGATAATTTTTTTGGCATGGCAAAGATCCAGGCCAAGGTGCTGGATGACTATAAAATGAAAGTAAAAAATCTCCTTGCACAAACCAGGCGGGAGAACTGGCAGAACCAGGAACCCACGGAAATACTCGGGTATATGCAGGACGAGAACGCGACGGATAAGAAAAAGGCGACGAACATCCTTATAATGGCGGATTATATGGATAAAGAACCTAAAATCGGCGAAGACGGTATTGAAGGAGTCGATCCCACGGCGAAATTATTCGGGGGGGGCGGATATGTGGAAGATGGTCCCGATGAAATAAATGCGGATGAACTGGAAGAAATACTTATTCCCGGTCCCGGTCCGTCATACGACCCGGACGCGTCACTTCCGAACGTAGAAGAGTGGTTTAATGAATACAGGAAAAAGGCAAAGCCGAAAGATAAAGGCTACATCGATAAAACTGCCGGCCTGATCAAGGATTTTGATATGAACAAGGTGGCGGATATTACCCAGTATCTCATCGCTCATGAGAAACTCTCGGGAGAGATCGAGGAATGGTTCGATTTCTTAAACGGATATCTTGCCCCACACCTTGAATTCGGAAAAGATTCTCTGCGGATACATGAACTGGATGCACTCAGGGATTAGTAGTAAATATATACTTATTTTTCTCATTCTTTTTAGCTGCATTCATGGATATGGCCAGGACGGAATCGATACGTCTGGGGGAGAAGATTCCACCGGGGATGCCAAATCCAATATGATCGCGGAGTATAAAAATTATTTTAAAGACGAAGTCTTAAGAAAAAAATACAGCCTGCCGGATTCATGGAAATCGAGTCTGACAAAAGATGAACGTATCATGTTTTCCGGAAACGCAAACAATCTTGACGTTCTTTCGGAAATTTTCACTTCGAGCATAGAAAAAGTTCTTTCAAGCAATGATGAACTTTATATCCGGCAAAAAGCCAATGCGTCGCTTCTCCTCCTCGTGAGTCTCCTTAACAATTTTGCAGGTTACAGCCACATGATCGAAGGTCATGTAAAAAAAGGAAATATCCCGGTACTCGCGTTATTCGCCGACCCTGTTGCCATTATTGCTGTCATCGATGCGTACAATGGATTTAAACAAAAGAATAACGAGAAAGCAATTTTTTTACCTGCAAGCGACGACGATGTGCTTCTTTACTTTACGGAATATCTTCTGAAAAACGAGAGCTTTTCACTGGAAAACAAAAAGGAGTTCTACAAATTTTTATCTTTGGATGAAACATATACGCAAAAATACCTTCTCGGTTTGTACCGGGATACGCAAAAAATAACTCTTGCGGATTCGGCGCGGTTAAAAATGAAAGAGTTTCTTCTTTTTCTATTACGGTTGAATGAATTTACGTCCGCTTCCGGCAGGAATTTGACAAATAACATACTTCATGTATCTTTTTCCTTTTTGACATTTTATATCGGTGAAAATTATTATAGCGAATTAAAACCTGTGATCGATGTACTGCAACGCGCAAACATCGGGGATAAAAATAAAATACCCCTTGCTATGCTCAATGAAATTATGACAGAGACGGGGTATCCGGAAGTGTCTTTTTCCTATCAATATGGTGAAACCCGGCTTACTTTTTTAAAAAATTGCGATAACACGTCCGCTTTTGAAGAATACTTCACCTCCTCATTAAAGCATGTAGAAGATCCGGTTATTAAAAAAGATATCCTCTCCTTAAGTTATGCATTCCTTAATGCATCAAGCAGCCTTAAAGAAGAGGTCGCTTTCTTATTTGTAAATCTCGCGAACGAAATGATAGACAACGAGGCCGGAGACGGACATTCCCCGGCTTTTTCAGATTTCGCCGGTGAGTTTTATACGACATTAGAACGGCTTAAACGGAAACTTTCCCCTTTAAATTTATATCGATTAGAGATATTAAAAAATCTTGCTGAGTATTCAAAGACGATCATTCTTTTTCCGGCATTAAAAACACCTTTTTTGAATTTTGTCCGGACCCTGGATGAAAAACCCCTCACCGAACTCCTCTCTTCTGCCATGAAAGAAATGTCCGGCCTTGCGGGGGATTACTTTATTTTCCTCAAAGAAAATGACCCGGCCCGGCTCGAAAATATAATATCAAAATTAAAGATTCATAAATCCGTCATACTTACATTAATTGATGGAAATGACGAAACAATAAATAAAAAATTCAAACAAATGCTCAAGGAAAATGACCGGCGCTACAATAGTATCTTCGAGATATATACAAAAAAAGAAATGAGTCGAATGAAAGAAAGTGTATTGTTCGGGCTGGAAAAGTTTCCGGATTTTTTTATGCTTAATCCGGTTTCCAATCAACTTGTTTTTGTAGACTCACAAGGCAGGGGCATCCTCCTGGGGAAAAATGAAAAAAAATATTTTCCGGATATTATAAAAATCTATGATTTTATAATGATTCAGATTGAATCCGACCAGTATATGCAGTCATTGATCCTTAATGACGGATTTTCCCGTTTTGTTTTTGATAATATAGTTGATTATGACGACAGACCGAAAATAATAGCTGCAGATCTGGAAAATATTTTTTCTCATAAATATGAAATAAAGCCGGATGAACACTATTTTCTGCTTTTATTTTCCGGGCTTTATCTATCACTTTCTGACATCGAAAAAAAAGAATACAAAGATGCCTTTATTGCAATAAACCAATTGGAACGGACAAAGATCAATTCACTCATTCTTGCGATGGCAGACAGGGAGAAAATTCCATTATTTATCGATATTTTTGAAAAAGATACGAAATATTACTTTCTTGATAACAAACTGGGGATACAATATTTTTACTGGAAGAATTTATTTTATGATGATATAACGGTCAAAAACAAGTTAAGCGGAATTATCCGCCACATGAACTCTTCCATTCTGGCAAAAAAAATCGCGGCAGTGAAAGAGATGAACAAAAGAATAGCCGGGGTATCCTTAAAAAAGGAGACCTATGGTCTTCTGGATACCTATATTATCTTTATGTATGAAGAAGAGGACGCGATTCCGATCCGGACCATAACGGAAGATAACCTGGAGACTTATCTTGATTTTCTTGCAGCCTGTATCCTGCTTTTTGACAGCTACGCAATAAAAGGCGACAATACCTTACATACATTTGTTTACAGACTCGCCGATGCATTGCTTGTTTACAGGGAATCTCATGAGCTTTCAAAAAAAGAACTCACTCTCTTTTCGGATATCGGTGAAGAAACCTATAAAGGCTTGTTTACAAGCGGTTTTTATATAAACAAGTTCAGTGGGAGTTGTGCGGAGATTTTTATGAAACTCGCAGAGTTTTTATAATAATGTATTGTGTTCCGTAAAATAGTTGTGAGGTGGGAAATACTGACAATAAAAAAGAGCCGGTATTTCCACTTGTCGTTATAAAAAGAGGAGTGCAGAATAATTTTTTGAAAAAGTTTGAATGGAAAATACCGGGATTATGTCTACTCTTTTTTTTCATCCTTCCCTGTTTGGGATTCGGGGATGAGACCTCCCGGTTTATAAAGGTCCTTGAATATATCCATCATGCCACTTCCCCGGCACAGAACCCCCGGGAAGGGATGATAAAAGACTATCTCGTCTTATTAAAACTTAAAAGTATCGACTTTGCTGTTGTAAAAGATAATCCGTATTACCATGAGTTTTTAACACTCAT
>JAFGRV010000231.1 GCA_016934975.1 Spirochaetales bacterium
CGTAAATCATCATCCCCGGCTTCCCCGGAAGTCTTCATGATCAATTCATAAAGGGCTGTGACTGTATGCCCTGCTCCCAATTCCCCGGCGTCTTTTTTATCATCGGCAAAATCCTCGGCCGCGAGGATTCTGTTTTCATATCCGATTAACCGGTAGGAATCTACCATGGCAGGATTAAACTCTATCTGGATCTTCACATCTTTTGCGATGGTAACAAGGGTCCCGCCCATTTCATGCACAAGGACTTTTTTAGCTTCCGTGAGATTATCTATATATGCGTAATTCCCGTTTCCCTTATCAGCCAGTTGTTCCATCTTCGAATCCTTATAATTACCCATACCAAAGCCCAATACTGTCAGAAATATGCCATGTTCCCGTTCCTCTTCAATCAGACGGATGAGGGCTGCGTCGCTGGATGCACCCACATTAAAATCTCCGTCTGTTGCAAGGATTACCCTGTTATTGCCCTGTTTATTAAAGTTTTCTTTTGCTACTTTGTAGGCAAGTTTAATTCCCGCGCCCCCGGCAGTGGATCCCCCTGCTTCCAACTCGTTAAAAGCACTCATAATTTCTTTTTTATGCATTCCCGAGGTCGGCTTAAGAACCAGCCCTGCCGCTCCCGCATAGACGACAATTGCGATTGAATCTTTATCACGCATCTCATTTACCAGAAGATTAAGAGACGCTTTAAGCAGGGGGAGTTTGTTCGGATCTGACATGGATCCGGAAACATCCAGGAGAAAAACAAGGTTATTTGCAGGAAGCTTTTCCATGGAAATCTTTTTCGCCTGTAATCCGATATGAAGGAGTTTATGATCCAACGCCCAGGGACAATCTGATACTTCCACGGTCGATGAAAAAGGAACATCACTTTGGGGTTCAGGATAATCGTAGGTAAAATAATTAATAAACTCTTCTATTCTTACCGAGTCTTTATAGGGAAGGGACCCATAGGAGAGAAATCGTCTCATATTTGAGTAGCTTGCCGTATCAACATCAATCGAAAACGTGGAGAGGGGATTCTTTATTGTCTTTAAAAATTCATTTTCATAAATTCGATCATATTCCTCCGTATTAAAATCATCTGTCGCCTCCATTTCCGTATCGATTTCTCCCGGTTCAGCGGGCATAAGTTTGCTTTCTTTTTTCATCACACTCGGGATATTCTGCTTTCCCAAGTCATACTCACGACTTCCTGCACAGGAAAAAAAGAGCCCGGAAGTCAGAAACCCGATTACAGTGAGTATTGATACATAGTGTAGTGCTTTTCGTATCATTTATATCCTCCTTATTTCTTCTCATATACGTCATGTTGTATTCTGAATATAAAGTATATAAGTTTTTAATAAAATAACAAATTGTATTGGTCGAAAAGATGAAAATAAGGTTTATGACATACCTGTATTTCCGATGAAGTGTAATACGGATTGACAGGATAAAAGTAACGGATTTTTTTAAAGTTGTTATTCATTCTCTAAATAAAATTTATCAAAGCATGCATCCATCCATGGCTGTACAGCCGTATAATAAGAATCCTGAGCCATTATAAATGATAAAAATGCATCCATATAAGCACCTTTAAAATAAAAGATCTGGCCAAGGTAAAAATAGGACCGTGCCTCCACTTCTTTTGAATGTTTTATCTTTAAATAATTGCGAAGCTGAGTCTCGGCTTTATAATACAATCCCGGGATAAAATATTCGGAAATAATCTTGTAAAGAATCGAAGATTCCCCGCCTGTCCCCCCTGCCGATTCAAGGGGTAAAAGAGAGGGGTTCATGACAATTTCTTCTTTTGCCAGTTTTACCTTTGTACGGATTGTTTTTATTGCAGTTTGTGTTTCACTACTTATTTTTTTTTCTTCAGGGAGGAATGAAGCCACTGAAGGCATGATAGTTTTACCAAACTCTATATCGGAAATAAGATCAAGGTACGGTAGGGGAAGGGATCGTTTTGATAATGGATCCGTACTTTTTGTATCCCCTTTTAAAGGGATCATAACCGGTTTCTTTAGCGAGTTATTACCGGAAATTAACTGAATATTCCCAATTTTAACAAGTCCCGCATCTAAAACCGCATAATAGTACTCAATACCTGCTATCGGATAATCGGTATAGGTGTAGGTAAAATCCTGTAACGTCACCGGGGTTGATGCCTGAATGAGTGAATCTTCATCTATAAGGGGACTGGTGCTTCTGTAGAGGAGAAGATATCTATTTGGTTTTGAGCTTTGGTAGGTGATAACAATCGTATTATCCCGCACAGTCGCTTTAATCCCGGTAATCTTTGTCGCAGCATCAACCTCGGGTGTTATTTCTTTGATGTAAACACCTGTCACTGTTTTATTTCTGTATGAAATAAAATCTTTATGTATTGTTCCGGTTTTATCCTGGATAAGAATTGCATAATAATATTGCCGCAAATCCCCGGGTGAATCAATGAATGAATTCCCGGACATATCCGTGACCATGAGAAGCCGGGCACTTCCGATATTTTTTTCCGTAATTTCTTCCGTGTGCCGGTAAATAAGCAGTTTCCCTTCTACTCCTGCGGGGTTTTTCCAGGTGAGAACAATACTCATTTCATTCACTTCCGCCGTGAGCCCCGAAACAAAGGGTGACAATCCATCCTCACCTTGTTCCTGGCCAAATGTGAAAAACGAAAGGAAAAGGATGATTAATATAAGGGCGATTCTTTTCATACTATAAGAATCGGTCTTTAGTTCCTTATTCAATAGGACACACATAATAAAATTATATCATGTCAGGGAAATTAATTCTATAGGTTTATTGTCTTTAAAATCATACTGTCTTAATGAAAGGATGATTGGAATACTTTTTCAGATTGTTATATAATTATACGGACAAGAGGTTTTTTCTCTTCCAATGCATTAATACACTATGTGTTTTTATAATGGAATGGAAAAACAGGGTATACAAAAATATTAAATATGTGTAAACATGTTGATAAATGAGCGGGATATTTTTTACACTATAGAGTACGGTGAAAGAAAGCTGTCATAAATCCCTTTGGGTTAAGGAGTATTGATAAAACTTCGTTTTATCTTCCAATCTTATTTTATAGGAGTATTGATAAAACTTCGTTTTATCTTCCAATCTTATTTTATAGGAGTATTGATAAAGCTTCGTTTTATCTTCCAATTTTGTTTTATAGGAGTTGATATGAATAAACGCAATTTACTCATTTTCGTGGTTTTGATGACAGGGGTGTTGCTCTTTGGAATGAGTACTGATTCCGAAGGGGAGGATATTCTTATAACGCAAAATGCCGGCTGTTCCGCCGATTTTTCGTATACGATTATTAGAAAAACAAGTGAAATCGTGATGATTAAATTTAAAAGTGTGAAACCCGGGGGATCCGGACAATATTTCTGGGATTTCGGAGATGGTTCAAACTCACGGGACGAGAATCCTGTTCATACCTTTGATATCTCCGGAACAAAAGAGTTTGTTGTGAAATGCCGGATATCTTCAGGGGGATGTTCCGATGAAACGATCCAAACTCTTTCTTTTTCGGAAAAGAAATGTTCGGCCCAATTTACATATGAAATTATAAGAAGTGACAATAAAAGTGCAGATGTAAAATTCACGGTGAACGAACCCGTTTCCGGTGCAAAGTATAAGTGGAGTTTTGGGGATGGAAAGGGGACCAGGAAAAGCGATCCTGTTCATCGATATAATTTTAAGGGAGGCGGGGAGTATAAGGTCACTCTTTCCGTTACAGCAGGGAGTTGCCGCGATGAAGCGACCCGGATGATTCGTCTCGGTGAAGGGGAGCCGGAAGAACCGGCAGAGACCTGTTCATCAGCCTTTACGTATAAAATTATTTCTTCTGATGAGAAAAGTGCGGTTGTGGAGTTTACCGCTGCCATGGCAGATGCCGATTCCTATTCCTGGAATTTTGGTGATAAAAGTAAATCCAAAGATAAAAAACCGGTACATATCTATGTCCTTACGGGAACATTTACATTTACCGTGACTTTGGAAGTTAAAAAGGGTAAATGTCATGATGACCATTCGGAGTCCATTATCATCCCGGAACCGGAAATAGAGGATGTAACGTGTTCGGCTGCCTTTACCTATGAAATTATAAGTGTTATTACCGGCCAGGCAATAGTAAATTTCAGCAGCTCCATGCAAGATGCTTCCGAATACACCTGGTCCTTCGGGGACGGGAAAAAATCCGTGGATAAAAATCCCGTCCATGTTTTTTCCACTACCACCCAGAAAGCGTATCAGGTCACCCTGGAAGTCAAAAAAGGCAGGTGCAAGGATGTGATACAGGAGACAATCGAACTTAAGGAGCCTGAGGTGGTTGTTGATGATGTGTGTTCGGCAGATTTCACCTTCGAGATGAAACAATCTCAAGGCACCGAAGAAATTGTCCAATTCACAAGTGTCATGACAGATGCATCATCCTATACCTGGGATTTCGGTGATGGTGAAAAGGCAACAGAGGCAAATCCGGCTCATACCTACGATATTTCAAAACTCCGTACTTTTACTGTTATCCTGGAAGTGGTAAAAGGGAAGTGTAAAGATAGAATGTCAAAAGAAGTGATCTTCCCCGGTGAACCTGAAAAAAAGTGTACTGCCAAATTTAGCTATGATATCATCCGGCAAGACAAATCAAGAGCCCTTGTCCAGTTTATTACCGAGTCCATTGATTCCTCGACTCAATTTTTCTGGAATTTCGGGGATAATACCACTTCCACAAAACGGAATCCTGAGCATCTCTTCAAGCTCGGAAGCAAGCAGCAATTTGATGTACTCCTGGAAGTCGTTAAAGGGGATTGTTCGGATAAACACCTCGTCTCTCTCGATTTTTCCGGGGATGTGTGTACGGCGGAGTTTACCGTAAAAATAACATATAATGATGGAAACTGGGCACGTGTCGAGGTGCTCTGCAAGGAAACCAAGCCTTATGCTGATTTTACCTGTAATTTCGGGGATGGAACAGTCTCCAAAGAATGGAACCCTGTTCATACCTATAATATCAGCCGGAAGAAAAAATTTGTTATCACCCTGAGGGTAAAAAGCGGGGAGTGCGATGAACAGGTAAAACAGGATATCAGTTTTTAGGTGATGATCTCCCGGAACCTTTTTTGATTTATCCGATCGCTCCCTGGACCCCTTTTTTCTCCCATTTTTTCAGGTTCACCACTTTGGCCAGGGTTGAATGCGAATCCTTAATCTCCTGACGTATCCGGTTTTCTCCTTCCAGGATATCGGAAGCTCTGTTCGCCATCTCTACTGCCCGGTCTTTGGGTAGAACCATTACCCCGTCGTCATCGGCAACAATCCAGTCCCCCGGGAAAATTTTCTGGCCTGAGATAGTGACAGGTTGATTTATTTCGCCGAGTCCATGGGGATCTCCTGCTTCCGAGACTGTGTACTTTGTCCAGACAGGAAAATTGAGGGCCCGGATGTCCGCGGTATCACGAACAGCCCCGTTCACGACAATACCTGCAATCCCTTTATTTTTTGCGCTTTCACTCGCCAGCTCTCCCCAGATAGCCGGGGGCTGCCCGCATGCATCAATCACGATAATATCACCCTCTAAAGCGACATCGATTGCTTCGACAGGTTTTGCCCAATCTCCGGGTACTGTCCGGACAGTTACCGCGGGTCCGCAAATTCGTGTTCCCGGAATAAGCTGTTTAATTCCCTGAAGACTCGGTAATCTATGACTCCCGTCGGAGATATTGCTTGTTCTTACCATCGATAGAATCCTGCGTAAATCATCCGCACCGGTCCGCTTAAAAAGTGTTGTTTCTATCGGGACGGCGGTCTCAATGGCTTTTTTGATGGAGCCGGTGGCCTCTTTTACATCAATCGCTTTTGTAATCGCACCGCCCACAATAATGACATCCGCTCCTGCTGTTACGGCATATGCCGCTGTTTCACTATTGATTCCGCCGGCTACCGCAAGGATTAAATCTGTCTCCTGTCGTATGAGTTTGAGAAGTTCCAGAGGGTCTTTCCCCTGCATTTGTGCATCAATCGCGCAGTGTACATCAATCCAGGCGACTCCCAAACTTTTAAATTTTTTAATAAAGGAAACAGGGTTTTCAACACCAAGAAGATCGACTGCAACTTTAATCCCATAATGGTGTCCTGCTTCGACACACTCCCTTATTGTGCTCTCTGTTGCAGATCCTAAAACAGTAATAATATTCGCACCGGCTTTTGCAGCAGCCTCTGCTTCGATTTTTCCCGCATCCATGGTTTTCATATCGGCGATAATAACCTTATCAGGAAAGAGATCCCGAAGTGTTCTTACAGCATCAAGACCTTCGGATTTAATTAATGGGGTACCCGCTTCGATGTAATCCGCCCCCCCCTGGACTGCTTGTTTTGCAACCTCGACAGCTCTGTCGAGATTAACGAAATCCAAAGCGATCTGAAGTTTTACTTTACTCATATGTTCTTCCTTTCTTCCCGGATAGAGATTATGTCCTCCCGCTAGGGAGGGTGCAGGATAGTGTAAAATAAATAACCACTTGTATCAATCAGTAATAAAAGGAAAAGTATACGGACAATAACTGAGATTATTGTTATGGACGGTTATTTTATTGAAATAATTTAAAAATGGGTGTATACTGTTCATTGAAATCGCAAGATAATCTTATCTCTATGGGTTGGAATAAAGGTGGCATAGATTCTGATTCAAAAGATTAAACGTATATTTTTTCACTTTCTTACAAAACAGATGGAAACACTATAATATACATGAAGCATAATGAGAAAAATAGTTATAATAAAATCGCCTTTAACCGCTATGGGCTCCTCAATCTCGAATATGAAGATGCCATATACGAAGTCTGGTACGTAGAAGATATTATCAACGAAGAGAAATTACTCCTCAGCCAGTTCAAGAAAAAGATTATGTCTTTCCGGGAGCAGGATATAATTAAATTTAAAAGCGAGATGGATATCCTTGCTCAATCGGATCATCCGAATATCCTCAAAATCCATAGTGTCGGTGAATATAATCATTGGCTTTATACCCTCGGCGAAACCACGGAAAACCTTCGACTTTCCGAGTATTTAAAAACAAATAAACAACCTGAACTTATTTCCATCCTTGATATTATTAAGGGAATCGCGAAAGCCCTTTCTTTTGCCCATTCTCATAATATTGTACATGGTTCGATTGAACCGAATAAAATCTGGATAAAATGCGAATCAGGTAAAATAACGAATAGTAAGCTGAATGGTTTCGGTTTGTTTCCGTTTATGGATCTTACATCATATGCTGATTCAGGAGCAATCCTGAAAACAATCAGCTATCTCTCCCCGGAAGCCGTGGGAATCAGCAACAGTCCGATTAATAAAATCAGCGATATCTATTCATTAGGTGTACTTTTTTACCAGCTCTGTACGGGAGTGCTTCCTTTTTATGATGATACCATAGAAGGGCTTGTACATAAACATATAGCCGACTCATTTATTCTCCCAAGTGACATCAATGAGCTTATTAACCCTGATATTGACACTCTCATTTCCGGACTTCTGCAAAAGGACCAGGATAAACGATATCAGAATATTGATATTTTTTTGCAGGATCTGGAAAATCTTTTAAAACAGTATAAAGAAAAGACTAAAAAGTCCGTTCAATTAAATTTTAAAACCTCATTTATCGGACGTAGAACTGAAATTAATATTATTAAGAAATATATTAAAGAAGCGGATGAAGCAAATGGGAAGCTGCTCCTGATAAGCGGGGAAAGCGGTTCGGGTAAAACGCGGCTTATTACCGAATGTATGGAACAAATTGATAAGGAAACGGTCTGTACGCTTCTCTGCAAATGTTTTCCCGGGGAGAACAAAACACCCTACCATATTATCAGTGATGCTTTTGAACAATTTTACGGATATTATAAAGAGTTATCAGAGAATGAACGTTCAAGTGAAAAGGAGAGACTCGGCACATCAGTTGACAATTTCGGGCGGATAATCGTACAGGTTAATAATAATATGCAATATATCCTCGGAGAAACGCAATCTCTCATTAAGCTGGAAGCTGAAATTGAGAATACACGTTTTTATGAAGTGTGTACTCAATTCCTCTGTTCCCTGGGAAGAACCGGTAAACCTGTTGTTCTTTTTATCGACGATCTTCAATGGATCGATGAAGGAAGTCTCAATATATTGAATGAAGTCGGGGCACGAATTTACAAATATCCCCTTCTCATCGTTGGTACATACCGGAGTGAAGATGTCGGGGATGATCATATTTTACAAAAAATTTTAAATAATGATAATAATATAAATGTAATAAAAGTTGAGAGTCTTCATTATACGCAGTTAAGGTTATTATTATCAGAAATACTTACTTTAAAACCGGGGAATATGCTTGACGAGCTTACCGGATATGTAATGAACCAGAGTAAAGGAAATCCTTTTTTTTCAATTCAATTGGTGAAATATCTTTATGAAGTCGGCGTGTTGTCTCAAAAATACGGGAAATGGATCTTAAATGGAAAGAATATAGATGTACAGAAAATACCCTCCAATTTAATCGATTTTATTGTAAAGAGAATAACGTTACTTTCTCACGATGAAAAAGAACTTCTCGAATGCGGTGCTATTATCGGGACGACATTTTCAGTCGGATTACTCCTTAAAATAACTCACATGAGCGAAGAAATCATTGATAAAATTATTCAAAAGGCATTGCAGCTTCAGTTAATCGAGAAGAAAAAACCGGGAGCAGGTCAATATAGATTTTATCATGATAAAATTCATGATGCTTTTTATAATAATGCCGGAAAGCGGGATAAGAAAAAAATACACGGACGAATTGCTTCAGTCTATGAAAAAAACAAGACCCTGAACGAGAGTAGTATCTTTCTTATTGCACATCATTATATCAAATCAAATAATAAAAAAAAGGCATTATCGTATGCATTAAAAGCAGGGACAGTCGCGAAACTGAAATATGCGAATGAAGAAGCAATAAGATATTTTAATATAGCGAAAAGAAATATAGAAAGTAGTATCCGGAAAGGGAGTATAAACTGGCTGGAAGTAAATGCATTCCTCATAGATTTATATCTTCTCATAGGGAGCAGTGATAAAGCTATAAAGATTGTTAATGATGTATTACCCTATATCAAAAGTAAATTTACTAAAGCCGACTATTATTGCAAATTAACAACTGCATTTTATAGAAAGGGCGATTATGAAAAGTGCGAAGAATATGGAAAGAAAGGACTTGCACTTCTTGGAGAATATCTTCCTACTTCAAAGAATTCCGTATTCTTAGGATTGATAAAAGAATTATTTATTCATATTATATATAATTTTTTTCCATTCTTTTATACAATGAGAAAAAAAGTTAATGCCCACAAGTATAAACTTATTTGCAAATTTTATGTAGTGTTAAATTGGACTTATGTTGTCAGTGATCTTACAAAGTTTATCAGATCAATGTTAAGAATTTTACATCTCTCAGAAACAAAGATGGGAAAGTCAAAAGAATTGGCATTTTGCTACGCTGGTTATGCGGGATTATGTATGGCAGTACCTTTGTTTAAACGTGCTTTAAAGTATCATAACAAAGCTTTAAGAATGAGAGAGGAAGTACGGGATGAACATGGGATAGCCCAGTCATTGTTATTATTAGGTTTTTGTTATGAATTCCTTGGTAATTATAAAAAAGGAATTTTTTATTTTATGAAAGCCAAAAATAAATTTATGGGAATGGGAGATATAAAAGAATATGGCAGATCTTTTGTAGGATTGGTAGAAAATTATTATCTTTTATCTGATTATA
>JAFGRV010000232.1 GCA_016934975.1 Spirochaetales bacterium
ATCTGCTTCGGGAGCAGCTGGCATGCATATTCCAATGAGCCCGTTGTCTACGGAGAAAAAACCCTTAAAGACGCCCTGACGTACATCCGATCGATTTCCGCGAATATGGGGGGGACGGAGCTGCGGGATCCCATGACCCATGTCTGCCGCCTTGCTCCCATCAAAGGATTTTCCCGGGATGTGATTCTCCTCACAGACGGTGAAGTGAGCTATCCCGATGAGGTGATTCATGAGGTTCATAAAGCGGCAGATACCCTGCGGGTCTTTAGTTTCGGGATCGGCTATGGGGCAAGCCATCATCTTGTAAAAGGTGTTGCCCGTGCTTCCGGGGGGATGTACGAGATGATACAGCCGGGAGAAAAAATCCAGCCCAAGGTATTACGTCAGTTTTCACGGATGAGCCAGCCTGTTATAACAGATGTCACCCTCGAGTTGAAAGGGGGGAAAATAGATCTTCCCCCGAAGCTTCCCCCAATATTCGAAGGGGATGATTATACGATCTTTGCAAAGGTAACGGATTATAAAGGAGAAGGAGGAGAAATCATTTTTACAGGACACTACCTTGGAAACCTCTGTTCCTGGAAAGCACCGGTAAAGCAGATTGATGCTGATAATACCATTCCCGTGCTGTGGGCTCTTTCAAAGGTAAAACAACTCAAGGAAGAAACGATGGGGGGTTCAAACCAGGTTGATAGAAAACGAAAATCCGTGGAAAAAACGATAACCGGGCTTGGACTCGCCTATAGTTTTCTCACGGAATACACAAGTTTTGTCGCGGTGGAAAAACGGGAATCAGGGGAGAAAACAGAGGGGCAGCCGGAATACAGAAGAATCCCCGTCCAACTCACAAAAGACTGGCACGGAACCGGCGGCGGAATAGCGGTAAATAAACCGATGTCGATGACAGATAAGTGTCTGTCCCCCTGTGAACCCCTGCGTGCACCAATGTCAAAATCTTCATTCCTCGGGAATCTCTTTGGCGGAGGAATGGGATCAAAAGATAAACGGAAAATGGTAAAACATGATGATATACGCGCAAGGAAAACACATTTTACAGAAGACCTGAAAAGTGAAGCCCCGGCGAATGAGAACCTTGAATGGTATCTCGCACTTCTTGGTACTCAAGGGGCGGATGGCCATTTTGCCGGGAAAGCTATCGTCGCCGCCTATTTTAAGATTCCCGAAAAAGAGATTGATGCGAAGATTACCCAAATAGATGGTCCGGATGAGGCTTTAAAAGAGAAAGCCTTCATTACCTTGCTTGCCGTTATTGCGCTCAGGAAAGATCCCGGGGCCTACGCGATAAGCAAGCGGGCGATAAAGAAGGCGGAGAAATGGCTTTCGGATAATGCACCGGTCATTACCATCGGGGGAAAGAAAGCCGGAGAGTATATAAGTGAGAATTATAAGATGAGTTAAGATGCAAAAATAAGAGTATTCACATGGGGCTGGTGAGTATAAATCAGCCCTTTTTTTTGTCTTCTTTAAAAAATATTGACTTATAGATTCGTTTTTATTAGGATTATTATGTAATAATTGAGGTTGTCCTGCAACCCCAAACAAGGCTGGCCTATAACAACCATCCGCTATATATGAGGTGTGTTGAAAGACAACCTATATATAAAGTGTTGTTTTAGAGCGATTCAATTATAAATGGGGTTATTGGACAGCCTAAATTATAAGGAGTCTCATGTATGAAAACAAATCTCATTTTACTGTTTTGTATTATTTCAGCTTTTTCTCTTTATGCAAATCCCCTGGATGAAGCCCTTTGTAAAGCGGCAGAGAAGGGCGACATCGACCGGGCCATCGAATTGATAGAGGCCGGCGCGAATGTGAATAATCATAGCGGCGGAGACGGCGCCACGCCGTTACATCTTGCCGCGCGATATAACCGTGTAGAGATGATCGGCTTTTTGTTAAAAAAAGGGGCGATCCTTAACGCGAAAAAGGGATATGATCAAACTCCTTTATATTGGGCTGCGGCCAATTGTCACCCCGAGGCTGTCGATGTACTCATAAAAGCAGGGGCGGATGTTGAAGCCGGGAATTCTCATGATCAGGATACCCCGCTCATCGGTATTTGCTGGGGAGGAAACAGCGAATGCGGTTTAAAAACCATTACCCTTCTTCTTGAGGCGGGAGCAAATCCCAATGCCCAGAGTAAAAATAAAAGCACTGCCTTAATCTATGTTGCCCGGTATGGAAATGTGGAGATGATAAAAGTGCTTTTGCGCTACAAAGCCGACCCGTCGATTACACGCCATGACGGGATGAATGCATATCAGATAGCCCTTGCCGGAGGGCACACTGCGGCGGCAAAACTTCTTAAAGACGCCCTTGCCGGGAATCTTCCCCAGGATCCCGCGGGAGGGGATGTGACTATCGGGATTCCTGAAATCGAACCGAATGATACCATTAAAATAGCTCAGAATCTCGATAAGGAATTTGTCACCACAACAAACCCATCAATCCAGATGACTACCAAACAAAATAATTCCCTCATCTGGGGAAGCTGTTCATATCCCTGGGTCTCAATCTCCGGGTCCGGTGCAAAGGCAGAGGGAAAAAAGAAGGATTATTTTGATTATTTTTCTTTTACTGCCCGGGCCGGCACAAAAGGTGTGTTTGATATTGATAAAGGAATGAAAACATCTCCGGAGAAAAGTATGGATGTGGTCCTGATTCTCTTTGATAAAGACGGAACACCCCTGGGTGGTAATAATAACTGTAAAGATTATTCCTGGTATTTTGGTACGGATAAAGGAAGCGAAGAGGATAAGAATGGGATGGACAGCTATTTTACCTGGGATTTTAAAACAACGGGACTCTATTACCTCGGATTGGCTGCTGCGGGGACAGATGCTGAACCCGGAGGTTTTTTACCCTCGGAACCCCTCAATCCCGGGGGAACATATATTCTGAATATTGCAATCCAGTCTCATGATCAACCGGTGGCAGATACCCCGGTAGATGTCCAGGATGATGTTGATGATTCGGATTATTCCGATGACTGGTATAATAATAATATGATTGGACAGTGTCCCTTTATCTATGTTTATAACGGGACAATCTATAAGAAGGATAAAGAAATTATCCCAAACCAGGTTGGAAAAAAGGCTGATGTGTATTCGGATGTGGTCCTTGAAAGTCCGATGATCATAAATAATGTCCTTTATTTACAGATACGGGAAAATAAAGATGAAATATGCTCTATCGATTATCTTTCCGTGATCATTAACGGGAGGGAGATTAAACCCTATTCTGCCCCGGCGCAAATTCTTGACGAAGATAACCATTATCTCGAATTAAAAAAAGGAGATATAATCCCCCTGGAATTTTCCGTAACAGATGCAGTTGTGGATAAAATAGTCGTCCGGGCAAAGGGGTATTATATTCCCCAATAAACTTATCTCTCATATGATTTTGAGAATTAAGGCATAAGGTTTTTTTTACACACAATACATTTATTTTTCAAAAAAAAGAGCCGGCATAAAAACCGGCTCTCTTAATCATCACACTAAAAATTTTCGTGAAAATCAATGTATTTTTCAGATTGTCTCTTACTTGTCACTTAACTCGTAATAGAGAACTCCCCCGGCCCCGGAAGCAACAATAAGACATTTGCTCTTGTAAGCAATATGATTGGCCGAATAATTTTGTTCATTCTCATCCGTAAGGCCGCTGAAACTGAAATAACCCACAATATCCGCTGAGGTCTGGGAAGGGGTGTAATCGAGGACCCTGAATCCGTATTCCCCGTTCGCGGAAAAGATAAGGTTTTCGTGATAGGAAATACTATTGGTCACATGGAGGGGACTATCATCGGGATTATCAAATGTGAAGAGAATTTTTTCACTTGTGAGGTCACAGACCTGAAATCCTTTGGCAGAAAGCCCTAAATATGCATAATTGTCATTCACCTCGATGGTTGCTTTTGCCTCGGGTGAATCAAAATCGGTTATTTCGATTTCTTTCGTGACAGCATCCTCTTTGATAATCAATATCCTGCCATTTGTTGCCTCGCTGTCGGTTGTTCCCACAAGGACGACAATTCCGGATGCATAGGCTTCGATGTCGCGGATATCATCGGCAAGAATATCCGGGGTTTCCAGGGTTCCCTGGACAGGCCCCATGTTGTTATCAAGAATCTTAATACCCCCGTCTGCCGCACCGAGGCTTACATAATACTGATCGTCCAGTTTCGTAACACCGGTGGCAGCATAGCTGCTTAAAAATACAAAACTCTCTACAATCCTTGATGATTTAGGTCCCCGGAGGTTAATCTTCCCTATAAAACTTCTCTTCCCGTCAAACACATCCGGATTTGCCATGCCGCCGAAAACCAGATCATCCCCCTGTTTTGAGAGACAGATAATATCCATGTCCCGGAATTGTATTTCATACTCCAGAGTGATTTTTTTTCCGGTCTTTTTAATGACCTGAATAGCACCGTCAAATATGTCGCCTGCCGTATTATAGGCTACATACGAAGTAGTTCCGGAAATAAGAATGTCATTTGCCTGAACCGTGTGATTGTTTACTGTTGTCGGGCGTATCCGGCTTATCTGGGTAATATTGTACTCAAAATTCGTTATATATCCCCGGGTGGGTGTTTCGGATTCAAGAAGAACCGGGGTATCCATGTCAGTAATTAAATCACTATTTCCGGAAAAAATCATGACATTTTCACATATATCCGGTTCTTCCTCTGTGGGGAGGGCACAACCAAAATATAAAAAAGTAACTATTATAGATATAATTAGAAAGAATATGCTTTGTCTCTTCATCATCTACTCCTTATAAACCACGATCGGAA
>JAFGRV010000233.1 GCA_016934975.1 Spirochaetales bacterium
AACTTCGAAAAAAATGAATCTACAGGTTATTTATTTTCTGAAGTTAAATTCAAATAACCCCCAAGCCCTCCCCCTAATCGGAGGGCTTTTTCATTTCACACACCCGCTCCCCTCCCTCCTCCGCCCGCCGGAGTACAATTACGCGAATACGCAATGCCGCGCTAAAGCCCCGGAAAACTCCTGCCCATTCCCTCCAAAAGCCTTTAGCACGTCACTGCACATTCCCCGGACATTGTACTCCAGCCCGGGTTGATGTCAATACAGATTTAAATTCCAAGATTCTCGCACAATATTTTAAAAAAAATACAATTCACAATGGATGCAGCAGATTACGCGGATTATCCTGACACAGAGGGGAGATGAGCATTAAGCACAAAAAAGCCCTATCTCCTCAGAAGACATAGGGCTTTTTTGGATTTCAAAGGCTTTGCCTCTTAGGGAGGCAAAGCCGTTTCATCATCATCTGTTATGGCAGATTTTTCGTTGCCATTTCCCAGGCCGAACTACATACTTTACATGTTGACCCTATGAAATAACCCTTGCCTGTTGCTCCCATATCGTCCTTTAGCCACCAATTCAGCCAGGCTAAATCGACCTGTGCAAATGATCCGCCGTTGTCCTGGGAGTAGGTCCCTCCATGTCCCACATCGGTACTTAAGAATATGGCAGGAATAGCGCCGGTTTTAATGGCATTGTAATCCCTTTTGCTGTTCTCATAAGCCATATCACCGGGACCGCCCACGAGGAATAAGCCCGGTGTTTCAAAGGCGTCAATGACCGACTGATTCGCACTCATCATTCCGCTGCTGTTAAGCATGAAGGTTGTTAAAACCGGGTCGTGCATGGAGCCTGCTCCCTCGGCCATGATACCACCGCAGGACCAGCCGAATGCCGCGGTTTTGGATATATCAAGGCACTGATAATACTGACTACAGGGGTTGTTGTTTTCCTCGATGGCCCAGTGAATGGCGTCGAGGAGACATTCACCGCTCCGCAAGTCCATGCTGTAGGCGCTGCCGCAGCCGCCGCCGGACCCATTAGGTGTACCATCGGCGATCATCAGATAACCATGGGAGGCGATCTCTGCGTTGAATTCGGGATTGGACAATCCGTTGGTGGAACATCCGCCCTGTCCCCAGGCAAGAATAGGATAGTTTTTACCCGGTCCCAGATCACTCGGTCTGAAGATAGTAAACTGTGGGAGGCTGGGATCGGTCTCCACAACTACCTGGTGAGAGCCGGTAAAAGGGCTGCCGGTAAAGTTGACGTTCACACGTACCGGGGTAGGATTATTACCGCAGTTCGGCGACTGAGTTGGGTCAGGTGTGGGTCCCGGAGTTATCTCGGGGGTTGCACAAGGTAATTCGTCAAGAAGGCCGACGTATAATTGGGCCACAAGCAGGGCATCCACTATATCGATTTCACCGGAACAATTCACATCGGCATTCGCCGTATTAAATTCTCCCGTGATAATATTTACATAGTATTGGGCGATTAGGAGAGCATCAACAATATCTATAACACCATCGTCATTAACATCTCCCAGACTGCCTTGTTCACCCGGCGGATTTGTCGGATTGGCTCCCGTCTCGAACCGGATATACCCGTTACATTGCAGCATTTCGCTGTATGAACCGCCGCAGCTGTTATTAACATAGACACCGGTATTTTCCTCCTGGTCTTCTGCCTGATAGGTTTGACCATTATAGATAATATAATCAACCTGGATATCCATACCGTCCGCGAGCTGGTCGTCGTTGGTAAAATAAACGTCTATAGTCCCGTCTCCCGTGGCAGTTAAATCCTGATACGAGGTCGTCATGGTCCAGCTGTTAACCGTGGTGCCGTTAATCCTTAATTCAAGATTTTCACCGCCCATTGTTCCGCGGGCCCTTATGGTTATATTTTGGGCACTCAGCGAGACAATTGCTAAACAAGACATGACCAATGCCAGAATACAAAACATTTTTAATTTCATATTATTTTTCCTCCTTTAAATTGCCGCATTTTTTTGTATCATACTTTGCGGTCTTGTTCGTTTTTTTAATTTACCCTTTACTTTATTACGTTTAATTTTTTTCAGGAACATAATGATTGCTCTTTTTCCTTTGTAAATCACAGATGATAAAAATCTTCTCGTTTCAGATAAATTATTTATTCTTATAGGAGATGATTATATATGATTTTCCGTTAAAAAGAAACTGCGGGTTTCCCCTGTTTTTACGATATGAACCCGAAAAGACCTTCGATTTATGGGTTTTTTATTATCAAAAGTAAGCCGCCGCCCTTCATAGAATGGCCGTTCTGTGAACGGCCGTTCACAGAACGGACTTTGCAGGTGGCTTTTACTGAAATTTCGAAATCAATTCATACCGGTTTTTTACATTCAATATTTTATAAATCCGTGCAATATGATACTCAACCGTCCGCATGGAAATATTCAATTTGGAAGCAATCTGTTTATAGAGATAACCTTTGAGCAATAATTGGGTAATTTCAAGCTTCCGATTACTCATGCCCAGTTTTCTACACATGGACTCGAAATTCTGCATTGACAATTCCACCCGGTTCTCTGTGTGAGTTGATAACAGAGCATTAATTTTCTTTCTGATCTGTATTAAATCTTTTTTTTCCTGTCGTTGCCGTAACGATAAAATGGACTCTATTTTGGTTTGAAGCTCTTCCAGTGAGAATGGCTTTTCGATATAGTCTATGGCCCCCAGTCCCAGGCCCTTAATTCGTTCCCGTACTCCGCTCAAAGCAGATAAAAAAATGAAGGGGATATTATCGGATGATCCTATTTTTGATATTTCGGATAAAAAGGAAAACCCATCGATGTCATCCATCATAATATCAGAAATAATTAAATCGATTTTAAGATTATATTTGAGTTTAAAAAGGGCTTCTTCTACATTCCCGGCCAAAAAAACATTATAATTCTTCTCCAGGGCTTGCTGCAAAAAAGCAAGAAGTTGAATATTGTCATCTACAATCAAAAGACTCGGTTTCTTTGGTGAGATATTTCGTTCAACAAGGGGTGAATTTTCGATGGTTGAAACCGGGTGGCTTTTCCCTGTAATAATCACAGCCTTTTCGCTTCCGGCTGTCATCGAATCAAAAATAAGGGTAAATGTGACCCCTTTGTTTTTGTTTTTTTCAAGCTTAATTTCCGCGCCGGCATCATCCATAATTTTTTTGACGATGGAAAGCCCGACGCCCATACCTTGTTTGCTCATTTTTTTCCGGGATAAGAGAAAATAAGGTTCGAATACATGATTGATGGCGGATTCGGGAAAGCCCGGTCCATTGTCCCTGATTTCCAGAAAGGCCTTACCTTTTCTTTGACGCAGGGTTATTTCTATCTTTCCGCCTTTTTGAATATATTTTACCCCATTATCCAGGAGATTGTTCAGAATACGGTCCAGTGCCCAGGGATCAATCTGAATGAACACCTGTTCCTCTATGTTAAATGCAAGGTTGATATTTTTCTTTTGAGCGAATCCCCGGAACATTTCACATTTTTTACCCAGGCTTTGTGATAAATCCACCGGACTCTGGTGATTATACATGGTATCGCCCTTATACAATTTTTCCACATCCAGGAAATTAAGCATATTGCCAAGGAGAAGGTCGATATTTTCTTCGATGATTCTCAAATTTTTGTCATCAGGATGGTCTTTTCGTGATAGAGACAGGTAATTTTTGATTAATGTGAGGGGGGTCTTTGTTTCATGGGCCACATTGATAAAAAATTGGGTTTTTTGTTTATTGGCTTCTTTAAGCAGTTCATTGGATTTCCGGGTCTCTTCCAGTAATTTGACCCCCATCAATGCACCGCTGATTCTGTTACGAAGGTTCCAATAAAGATTATCAAAGTAGGAACTGCCATCTAAAAGCAAAAACCCCAGTTGTTTTTCATTAAAATAAAGCGATAAAATGACCCAGGTATTATGAAGGATTTCAGCTTTAATTCCCCCGGGAAGCAATTCCTTTGTGGCAAAAACCAGGCCATCCGCCGGTAATTTCAGGGCGGATTTGCCGTCATAGGCTAATATCAGCCTTGATTTGGGAGGAAGCATCTCACCGGAGGTCTCCGGATCTTCGTATAAACAAAGGCAGAATTTGTTCATTTGTGCTTCGGGAAGCAGGGTGGTAAGAATCGTCAACAGTTCCTTGAGATTCAAGGTGGTGCTCAAGGCGCTTCCAATTCTATAAATGATGTTTTGATAATTGGCATTTGTAAAGGTGTTAAAAGCTATTTTCCCCAGCATTTGGGCACTCCAGTCAAATCCTTCCGAAAGGGAATCTTCGGATGTAATCAAATTCCATTTGTTTTCTTTTCTCAATCGAATCAGAGCATTTTTCCAGAGAGTAAGGGTAGGATTGATGGAATGAAGGATCTCGTTATTGATTTTTCTCCTGAATTCCGGATCCAGATTGATGACCAGGTTCTTTAAGTTCTCCGGCACCAGGGGCATACCGGAATTTTCTCTTGCCGAATCAGGACATCCGCAGGACAGACTGGGAATAAAGGGGGCTTTAACGGTAATTAATTCCGGTACCTTTTCTCCTTTTATCTGCATCAGCAGGAGATCTATGGTCTGCCGGGTAAGTGCTTCGAAGGGATAATGAACCGTGCTCAAAGACGGCAGCAAACATTCGGAAAATTTAACATTATCAAAACCGGTGACGGCAATTTCTTCAGGAACCGCTATTCCCCGGTTTTGAAGTTCCAATATCACCCCCGCGGCCATATAGTCATTGGCACAGACTATGGCACTGAAATCTTTTCCCGGCTTTTTATTTTTATTATCCAGGAGCTCTTTTACGGCATCTGTGCCCGTGTGTTGTTCAAAATTGCCTTGCAGAATTAAATCTTCGTTATGTTCCAGGCCATATCTTTTCATCGTCTCCCTGAAGGCCTTAAACCTTTCTGCGGCCTCGAAATGTTCCGGTCTTCCGTGAATATACACGATACGTGTATGATGATGTTCCTCGATCAGGTGAGAAACCGCCTCATTAATTCCCGTTTGATTGTCCACGATGACGCTTGGGATGTTCTTCACAGGAACCCCCATGCTGACAAGGGGAAGGGGATCGAATTCCAGGCACCGCTCCCGGAAAGTCCGGGCAGAACAAAAGGAGCCTATAATATTACTGATTAATATTAATCCGTCCAGGGTTTGAGGATTCGCAAGGTAATAAAGGATATTTGCCTGTTTATCAAAAGCATAAGGAACCTGGTAGGGTTCCCCTGAAAAATAATAAAAATCGAGGTTCAGATTCTTCGAAATTTCTCTTGCTGATCTGAAAATACTGATAGGATTTTCATAATGCAGATCCGTTCCGAGGATTCCAATCCGGTATTTCAATTGTGACTTTATATTTAGCGGTTTATCAGTCATATTATTTTACCTGGAAGTATTCCATGATTTTTAATGCTCTGTCAAGGAGAACTCTAAAATCGCACCCTGTGAAAAAAAAGAATTGACAATAATCTTCCTTTATATTACTATTATAAAAATTTCTCTTGGGAGGGGAAAAATGGAATTCATCTCATTAGCTAATCTTATCAATCTAGTTATAGTCATATTAATGTTAGCTCTCTATCGCTATTTTGATAAAAATAATAGATCCCTGGAAAAAGTAAAACGTTTCACGGATAAGGTGAAAGAAAATTTATCCGGTTTTGTCGATGAAAAAACGGAAGAAATCCGGAATCTTTCCATCGATATGAAAGTAAATCTCACAACCGCGAAAGAAGTCCTGAATCGCATCGGTTCCATCGAGGTTGAATTAAAAAACAAGGCGGAATCTATTGATACTTTACATAAACAAGTGAATAAGTATGACACATTAATCCGGGAATTGAATACTGCGACAATTGTCGTAGAAGAAAATCTTAAACGAATACATGACGAATCAACCTTTGTTGATAAAGTGGGAAAACGAATAAAAACAGCACAAGGGAAAATTGATCTTCTCGAAAAGGCTATCCCGGTGGTACGTGAAGAAATAAAAAAGCAGAATAGTGAGGATTTGAAAAAGATTTCAGATAAACTTACCCAGGATGTGACTCAGAAAACAAAAAGTATACATGATGTTATGCAGGGAGTAGAGAAAAAGGTGAAGGATTTTTCCGTCTATATCACCCGGCTTGAGGGCCGTAAAGATACGATGGAGCAGGAATCAATCAAAAAATTTGATTCCGAGTGCGGTAAATTCGAGGCAAGAATGCTTCAGAAGAAAGCAGAGGTGGCGAAAAGTTTTAAAGATGAATTGTCCGGGTACTTGCAGGAAGCACAGGCACAACGATCGGTACATAAGAAAAATATGGATGAACTTGTGCAGGAATCACAGGTTGAAATCGCCGATCTCGAAGACCGGATGCTCAAGCATTTAATTGAGTTTAAGAAGGATATCGAACAAGCCGAGCTTAATTTTAAGACAAATCTCTCCAGGGTGGTGGAATCAGGGAAGAATCTTGAGCATGATATTTTTACGGAACTCAGGGAGAAGATTAAGGTTGATGCGGAAAAAGTACACGGAGAGGTCGGTAAAAAACTTGTCGGTTTCGGCAAAGAGGTTGATGTAAGAAATAATGAATTAATCGCTATTTTAGGTAAGGCAAAACAAAATACCGAGGTATGGAAAACCGGGATAGAAAAGAACATCGAAAAAATAACTCAGGAACTCACGACCAGTTTTGAGAATAATAAAGCGGAACTTGAGGCAACTATCACTGAGTTTATTCATCAGAATGAAGATTCCCGGAAGGTGTATGGAGCCCAGCTTGATGATTTCATCACTGTATCGGAAGATAAGATGCAGATGCTTGAATCCGAATATACAAAGAAAATGAGTGACATGAATAAGAGTTTTTCACAGTTTAAGAATGATTATACACAACAACTTAAAGATGTTGATTCCGAATTTGAGAAAGAAAAAGAAGAGATGCTCCTTCACTTTAATGAAACCATGAAAACCGTAGAAAAACAATGTGCCCTGCGTTTCGAACAAGTAAAAAAAGATTTCGATCAGATTGACGGAGTGAGTGAGGACATTAAATTCAGGATGAAAAATATAAAGAAAGATCTTCAGGAATGCTCCTGCGATCTCCTTGGGAAAATCGATGAATTTAAGCACACTTTTTCAGACGATCTGAGTAATGCTTCGACAGAACTGGAATCGGTAATCATAAAGAAGGTGGATAAAAGAATATCCGACTATGAAAAGGATGCTTCCTACCGCTTTGACAAGCTGGAACAGGTTCAAACGGATATTGAATCCCTTGAGCAGGGACTACGGGACTTGATGGAAATAAAGAAAGAGGAATTGAAAAGCGATTTTTCTGAATTTATTACACACCTGGATGAGAAAAAGAAGGAAGAGCGGGAGTATACCAATAAAATTCTCTCTGAAATTAGAGTAGAAATTCAAAACCTGGAAGAGGAAGTTCATGAACTCAAAGCAAAAGCATATCAAAGTGTGAGTGAAAAATTAAAGGTATTTGAGGATGATTTCTTTACCGATCTTAAATCGCGAAATCAGGATATGGAAAAGAGCATTGAGGAATGGCGTTCATCTGTCAAAGAAAAACTACAACTCCTTGCCGCCCAACATGAGCAGGGCCGTCTTGAAATCGAGGAAAAATATAATGCGGAAATACAGACTGAAATGAGCGGTCTGGAGGCAAAGACCAAAGAACTTTTTACTCTTTTTAAGAAACAGTGGAAGGAAACATTATCCGGAGAATTTAAGACCTATAAATCGGAATTTAGTCAGAATAGTGTGGAATTTAAAAAAGAAGTAGATGATATACTTCTGGAGATAAAAAATAATTTTTCTTCCCAGCGTGACAGCATTACGAAAGAAGCAGATAAAGAAAGAGAAATAATTACCGAAGAGATTGCGTCTCTCAATGTAAAGATTGATGCTTATAAATCTGATTTCGACCGGAATACCGAAGACTATAAAGAAGAGGTAAAGAACATAATCCTGGATATTAAAGATAATTTTACTTCCCAGCGTGATACTATTATTAAGGAAGCACATGAAGAAAGTAAAATTATTGATAACGAGATTCTATCTCTGAATACGAAGCTTGACGAGTATAAGGAAGAATTCTACCGGAATACGAAAGATCTCAAGGACGAAGTGAAGGATATCATAGCGGATATTACGAATAATTTTGCTTCCCGGCGGGATACAATTATTAAGGAAACAAATGAAGAAAGTAAAATTATTGATGAAGAGATAACATCTCTGAAAATGAAGCTTGAGGCTTATAAAACGGAATTCAATAAGAACACGGAAGACTATAAAGAAGAAGTAGAGGATATGATTCTCACTATTAAGAATGATTTCTCTTCCGGTCGTGACGAACTTTTTAAGGAAACAGAGGAGAAAGGACAGGTTCTTAATGATAAGCTGGAGAAATTGGGTCAACGACTCGATGTTTTTGATAGTAAGTTTTCCGATCGTACGAATAATGTTCTCCGGGATTTTCAATCGAAATACGAGCAAAAACAGGGTGACTTTACAAAACGCCTCCGGGAATTACAGAGCGAATTTGAGTTGAAAATTAAAGATTTTAAAACGACAATTGCTCAGGGAACAACCATGGTGAGTGCCGCTCAAAAGGAACAGAAGAGTGAATTGAAGTCGATGGAAGATCAGATAAAGAATTTAAACAAACAACTGAATCTGGCGGCAAAAGATGCTCTCTCCACGTGTAATACTGAATTCCATAAATTACAGGAAGAATTCATAAGCAGGATGAAAACCTTTGACGAAAGTATGGTAAAAAAGATCGCCGGTTTTGATGCTTCCTTTAAAAGCAGCCAGGAAAAAGTAAAATTGTCTCATGATAAGTATGCGGAAAGAGTCGACGGAGAATATAAAGC
>JAFGRV010000003.1 GCA_016934975.1 Spirochaetales bacterium
AGCCAATTGCAAAAATCCAATAATAATTGTAGATTTTTTACAATCGGCTTCGGAGTATTTTTATTTCATTGTATTAGAAGGAATTAAAAATACTCCATATTTGTGTAGGTTGATTCTTGCATGTAAATTGGTGAGAGTACTCACCAGTATTTTTGCAAGAATCTTTATCTTTTTGAATTTGATTTTTTTTTAAAAACAGGACATAATCTTATCAATACTATGACGAATAAAGAAGTTGCACATTTTTTACATGAGATAGGAATCTTAAAAGAACTCGCCGGGGAAAACCCTTTTAAGACCAGGGCATTTCAATTCGCTGCCAGGACCATAGAGACACTCACGGAAACTATTGAAACCCTTGTAAAAGAGGGGAGAGTCACCGATATAAAAGGAATCGGTAAAGGACTCGCCACTACTATAGAAGAGATTGTTCACACCGGCACCTGCGGGGAATTGGAGGAACTTAAGGCGAGTATTCCCGAAGGAATACTGGACATACTTGAATTACAGGGTATGGGACCCAAAAAAGTCCGGGCTGTGTGGCAAAAGCTTGGTATTACGACAATCGGAGAACTGGAATACGCGTGTATGGAAAACAGGCTCATCACCCTCGAAGGATTCGGAGAAAAAAGTCAGGCAAAAATACTCGCTGCCATTGAGTACAAAAAAAAATACAAAGGTACCTATCTGCTTCATGAAGCCCTTACAGTGGCCCAGGAAATACTCTCCCGGCTCCAAACCCTTCATCTCTTTAAAACCGTGGACCTTGCGGGAAGCTTACGCCGTGGTAAAAAATTTGTAAAAGATGCTGATATTCTTGTGGTCCCCCTGCCGGATGCCGACCCGGAAAAGTGCAAAGAGGCCTTGATAAATCTTGGGGACAACAGGGAAATGGGTGACGGACTTATCAGCGCGGGAAGCACAAAGGTTTCCATACGGCGATACGGACTCCAGGTGGATTTCCGGATCATAGAATCTAAGTCCTTTGCATCGGCATATCAGCATTTTACCGGATCCAAAGAGCATAACACTCATCTTCGGTCCCGGGCAAAAACCCTTGGCCTGAAAATGAATGAATACGGAGTGTTTCAGGAAGAGACACCCCTTCCCATTACCGATGAGGCCTCGGTGTACGCAACAATCGGCCTCCCCTGGATCCCCCCGGAAATTCGTGAAGGCGGGGAAGAGATTGATGCGGCACATAAGGGCACCCTCCCTCTGCTCGTCGAAACACAGGATATCAAAGGAATGATTCATGTTCATTCGAACTATTCCGACGGATCCAACACCATCGAAGAGCTTGCCCGGGAATGCATCCGCCGGGGGTACGCCTATCTCTGTCTTTCCGATCATTCCCAGACAGCTTTTTACGCGGGGGGGCTTCGTCCCGAGCGGCTTTTGTCACAGATTGATGAAATAAAAGAACTCAATAAAAAGCTCGCTCCCTTCACCATATTTTGCGGAATCGAGTCCGATATCCTCACCAATGGGAATCTCGATTACCCGGATGAGATCCTTATGAAACTTGATTTTGTGATCGGATCGATCCATTCGAAACTCAATATGGGGATGGAAGAAGCAACGGCCAGGCTGTTAGGTGCAATTAAAAATCCTTTTCTCACGATTCTCGGACATATAAGCGGCAGACTCCTTCTCTCCAGGGAAGGGTATCCCCTGGACGAGGACAAAATTCTCGATGCCCTCGCGAAACATGATGTTGTGCTGGAACATAACTGTAATCCCCACAGACTCGACCCGGATTGGAGTTTTATGAAAAAGGCTGTGAGCCGGAATATCAGAATTTCAATAAATCCCGATGCACATAACCTTGATGGATTTGATGATATCCGATTCGGACTCACCATGGCGCGAAAAGCCTGGCTTGGGAAAGAAAATATTCTTAATTGTATGACAGGAGACGAGATTGGCGAGTACTTTAAAAAACGAAAACAAAGAAAACACGATTGAACAATCCGGTCCGGGAGACCTCGGGAAAAGAGCCGGGGAAGTATATAAAATCCTGACGAAGAAATATCCTTCCCCCAAATCGTTGTTAGATTATTCAAATCCCTTCGAACTTCTTGTCGCGACAATTCTCGCCGCCCAGTGCACGGACGAACGGGTCAATAAAGTAACCCCGGATCTCTTTAAGCGGTTTCCCGGTCCGGAACAACTCGCGAAAGCGGGTCTTGAGGAAATCGAGGCCATCATCCGGTCCACGGGATTTTTTCATCAGAAGGCAAAAAGTATCAGGAAGACCTCGCAGGCGCTTGTGGATTCTTTTCATGGAGTCGTTCCCCAAAGTATAGATGACCTGGCAAGCCTTCCGGGTGTGGGGCGGAAAACGGCAAACGTCGTGGCGGGGAATTGTTTCGGGATCCCCGCAATTATGGTGGATACACATTTTAAGCGTGTCGTGGGCCGCCTTGGCTTAAGTACCGCCCAACTGCCGGACAAGATCGAAAGTGAAATACGGGATCTTGTCCCGGAAAACATACAAACAAATTTTACCATGGTCATTAATTTTCACGGACGCTATTGCTGTAAGGCGAGAAAACCCCTCTGTCCCGGATGCGATATTCGCGGGTTATGTCCTTATCCGGATAAAACCCTTTGATTTTTATTTCTGAGGCTGATGGCTGGCGGTGTTTGCCCTTTATTACGGGCCCTTTGCAACTACCTCCCCTCGTATGAAAGGCTTGTCACCATAGAGTTTTTCAGGTTATAATGACTGCTATGAAAACAGGTTTAATCTATGACGATATATTTTTAAAACATGATCTTCCGGGGCACCCCGAGCATGCCGGCAGACTTAAGGCTGTTATGTCTTATCTTGATGAGCATTCCCTTGCCGGAAAATGTGAACGAATAATCCCACGGCAGGCTGCCGAAGAAGAGCTTTATACCTGCCATGACCGGGCACTTGTCTCGCTTATAAAATCTTCCGGAGATGAAGGGCTTGTCCGGATAGATCCCGATACCTATATGAATGAGTTTTCCTATGAAGCGGCGGTCAAAGCAGCCGGTGGAATGATTGATCTCGCGGACGCTGTTATGAGGGGAGAACTCACAAATGGTATTGTTCTTTCCAGACCCCCGGGGCACCATGCCACCGCCTCACGGTCAATGGGATTTTGTTTGTTTAATACCATCGCCCTGGGCGCCCGGTATTGTATCCTCACAAAGAAATGTAAAAAAGCGGCCATAGTAGATATTGATGTTCATCACGGGAACGGTACGCAATCGATTTTTTATAATGATCCGTCAGTACTCTATATATCAACCCATCAGTATCCCCATTACCCGGGAACCGGGCGAATGAATGAAACCGGAGAAGGGGAGGGGGCGGGGACAACCATCAACATACCATTCCCTGCAATGACAGGAGATTCGGGGTATAGCAAGGTTCTGGAAAAGATCATAATTCCTGCTTTACATCGATATCAACCGGAAATCCTCTTTGTTTCGGTTGGTTTTGATGGCCATGAAAAAGATCCCCTCTCATCCATTCATCTAAGTCTTTCAGGGTATAATACGCTTTGCCGGGCACTTATAAAAGCCGCGGAAGAGTTATGTCACCAGAGGATTATTTTTAATCTGGAAGGGGGCTATGTGCCTGATGTCCTCGGACCGGGAATCGGAAATATCGTCAGGGCTTTAATCGGGGATCCCACAAGGGAAGATTCTTTTCCGGCTATTATGGATAGGGAATCTCATCATACGACAGATGAATTAATAAAAAGAATGAAAGAAATGCATAATCTCTAGTGGGAGTTGTTTTTTAAGGTTTTCTACTGTTTTGCATCAATTATAAAGAAATCATTGTCAGTATACACGGCTTTAAAATTTTTCTTGAAGAAAGTGACCCGTGAGGCCGGAATATCATTCGGCTGTATTATGGCGTATTCAAGATCATATTTTTTTGCAAGTATATTAAACGAAAAGAGGGATGCTTTTAAAAGCATATCTGATTTATCTTTTTCTCTTTCAGTAACATCCACATTAAAATTCATATATTCGGCCTTATGAAAGATAATTTTTCTGGCAGTATAAGGCTGAATTTCGAAATAGTTTTGGTATACATTACTTACTAAGAAAACCGAATTTTTATCCGTATTTTCTTTTACCCACGCGATATACGGGGCCGGATCATATGTACCATATTCATGTTTCCATGATGTATTCTCATTAACGAACTCTATATAGGCGGGTATAAGGAATAGAGCAATAATGATACCATACATCCACTTATATTTTTCCGCTATACACTTTTTTAAAAGAATGAGAAATCCGCAGGCGGAGAAGGGGAGAAGAAATAATTGAAAAAACCATTGAAATTCATGAGTGATAAGTGACGGGATATGCCGTAAAAATGAGAAAAAACCGGTGGTGACCGTTCCCCAATGCTGTAAGTAGCCGAATATCTGGCCTGTAATGGTGACGGCTAAGAGACAAAAGAGGAGAAGTATCTCTTTTTGATTAATCTTTTTTATAAGTAAGACCAATCCGGTAAGAGTGAAAATCCAGAAAAGTACACCTTGAAATTCATTCGGCAGATAAACGGTCCAGTTCGGATTCATAAGTGCGGATGAAAAAAATGAAAAGGGTATGATATTCAATTTCGGTCTGAGCAGGTTTGGAATGACATAGGGACTCCAGAGGATAAGGGGCAATAACGCGAGGATCAGGAATGGAATAACCTTATACTTTTGTTTTAAGACGAAGATCCCAAGTAACACATATATTCCGATACCGGCGTAAAGGATAAGACCGGAGATAGAGTGCATCAACAGGCACATTCCCATCAACCCCCCGATAATGGAAGCCCTTTTTATATCAAACCCTTTTTTTTCGAATGTAATGAATATAACGAGGGTGAGAAGTATAAAGGTAAAGGCATGAATCGAGGGCATGGTACCCTGGAATATATGCGAGCTGAGCCACGGCATAACGGGAATACATACTGTCGCATAAAAAGCATGCTTTTTATCAATGATGAATGATACAAAAAAGAAAAAGAGAAAGGGGATGAATAGGTTAATGTATAAAAGTGAATAATTATAAAGGGTAAAAAGGCTTAAGCCGGTGATTTTAGCTATACCGGCCATTATTAATGCATTAAGGGGAGGATACCAGATGAATTCCCCTTTTATTGTGGGATCCGCAAAGATAGAGTTTCCGTTTAACACATTTTGTGCATAGGTGATGTCACGGTATACATCAGCAGATAAGGGCGGATTTTTCAGCATTTCCGGAATGCCTATAGTTCCGTAAAAAATGATAACAAGAAGTACGATGAGAAGAAAATATTTATATTTCTTTATAAGGGAGATGAGGTGATCAATGTTGATGCTCTCCGGAATCTTTATCATATGATCGATCCTTACACTTTCAGAATAATTAAGAATTCTTCTTCGTACATTGTATCGAAATTTTCTTTAAAGAATTTGAGACGGTCAGGGGTGACATCATCGAAATTCAAAAGAATATAATCCAATTTATATAAAGTTGCCAGCGAACGGAATTCATTAATGTGTGCCGTAAGAAGCATTCTTTTGTTATCATTTTTTCTTTTTTCAACATCTATATTAAAATTCATATATTCGGACTTATGATAAATTATTTTTCTGGCAGTATATGGTTGGAAATCGAAAAAACATTGATTTTCATTACTCACCAGAAAAACCGCATTTTTATCCGTATTTTTAGTTACCCATTCCACATAATCCGGGGGAGTAAAAGAGAATTTACCCTTAGCCCATGCCTCATTATTTTTAATAAAAGTCACGTAGCTTTGAATACAAAACAGAAAAATGATGATGATGTATGTCCACTTATATTTTTTATTAATACATTTGTATAAGAGTGTCAAAAAACCATACCCGGTGAAAGGCAGGATAAATAATTGAAAATACCATTGAAATTCATGGGTAATTAATCTCGGCAGATTCTTTAAAAATTCGGGAACTCCATGTGTGGTACTCGCCCAGTATTGTACGTAGCCGAATACCTGGCCGATAAGTGTAATACCTACCATACAATAAAGGATGAGGATGCCTTTTTGTTTGATGTGTTTTGCGAGTACGGCGAAACCGGTTATGGTAAATAACCAGAATAAAACGCAAAGGGACCTGGTCGGGATATAAAGGTACCAATTGCGGTCAAGCAATACATTGGAGAAAAAAACAATCGGAACAGGATTCAATTTCGGCCGTAACAGATTTGGGATCGCATACGGGCTCCATAACAAAAGGGGTAATAAAGCCAGAATTAAAAAAGGAATAAGCCTATATTTTTGTTTGAATACGAAAATAGAAAGCAACACATATATACCGATTCCTCCGTAGAGTATAAATCCTGACAGGGTATGCATGAGAAGACACATCCCCATTAAAGCCCCATTAATGACGGCCCTTTTTATCGTCATACCCGCTTTTTCGTGAGAAACATAGATAAAGAGAGAAAGGAGAATAAACGCAAAAGAATGGACCGAAGGCATCGGCCCCTGAAAGACATGGGTACTTAACCAGGGCATAAGGGGAATCAACAATGCGGATAAAAAGGCATACTTTTTATCAAACAGAGTTGTCAGAAACAAAAAAAACAAGATAGGAATAAAGGCATTGATGAACAGCTGTGAATAATTATACAAATCAAGTATTCTTATTCCGGTGATTTTGGAAATACCGGCCATCATAAGGGCGTTGAGCGGGGGATACCAGATAAATTCACCTTTGATTGTCGCGTCGGAAAAGATTGAATTCCCGTTTAATACATTCTGTGCATAGGCGACATCACGGTAGACATCTGCAGAGAGTGGCTGATTATCCAGAACTTTCGGGAGGGTCATGACAACCGTAAAAATTAAAACAAGGAAGAAAAGCATTAAAAAGAATTTATGAGTAAGTATAAAATCTTTAATAACATCAATCTTCATGATTTTGAGTATCGGCATAATAACCCTTCTTTTTTTAATGATAATCACCGTTAGAAGGGCAATAAGACCTGCAATGATCATGACGGCAGCAATGGCGGTCATAATATGAGCTGTCGCTTGTTCCTGTTTCTGTTTTTGATTCTTTATTATTTGTGCCTGTTTATATGTCTCATTCTGTTTCACTAATTGTTTTTCAATTGTCGGGATATCGCCCACATCCACGATAGGCACATTATCGGGGATTGCATTTGTTACAACTAATTCCGCTGCATCAAAGTATGCTTTTCCGGTAGATCCTGCTCCATACCCCCCCAGGCAAAGACATAATGTGACTCTTTTAGCCGTGCCGCCGGTTTTTATATAGACGGATCGTTTTCGCCACTCATTGATTGTCCCATAGAGTGGTACGGATGTGGTTATATAATCCTGAACAGAAAGTACTGCACCTATTCCCTCATTTGTCACATCTTCGGTTCGTATCCGGCAGGAAAATTCAAAGTAGTTATCCGGGGGAAGATTTACCTCTTGTGTAAGGCGCGCATCATTATTTTTTTTATTATATATTTGAACACATCTTTTTTTTTCGAATGGATTTGTGTCTATAACTTTAATTTCCGTAAAATCATTACCCGGATTGTACAATAACGGTTTCCACCCTTTTGGATAGTCATTTTCTATCTCTTCAAAACCCGTATTTTCTATAGAAATGTTTTCCTGAGAAAGGAGCGGGAGTAAGGCTATAAAAAATATTAAAATGATATAGATCCGTTTAATGGTAGTTCTCCTTTTTTAGAAAAAAAAGTTCTCTGATATTATCCGTTTTCTCAAATGTCTGTCGTCTATCTGGTCCCGAAGAGCCTAAAATTCTAAATAATTTCGGCCGTTTCTCAGATTAAAGTATAGTGATATGGGAAAAGATTTGTCAAGAAGACATGTTTTAATATAAAAATTCTTCCCGGTTCAAATGTTTTATAGCCTTTTTTCTTCCGAAGAATTCTACCATACCGGCAATAAGAAC
>JAFGRV010000234.1 GCA_016934975.1 Spirochaetales bacterium
GCTTGCCGGTTTAATTCTTTAAAAGTGATTGACATCGTATCAAAAAAAATTGCTTTGGTAGTACTTCTTTGCCGGACAACCTGCTCGAAGATTTCGGAGAAAACGGAATCCTTGGGATATGAACGTATTGTATCATTCCACTTATATAACATTTGCTTTTTTTCATAATCATTTATTAAGGGTATTTTACTTATTATTTGATAGGGATTCTCTAAAATATCGCGGATGAGGGTATGATAGTGATGTGCCATCTGTCGAATCGATTCACCTTGAAATAAATCTTTATTATAAGAAAAAATGATCTGTTTCAATTTTGTCAATTCAATGGTCAGGGTAAGGTCGAATTGAACCCCGATTTCATCCAATTCCACAATTTCCCAGGACAATTCATCCAGGATAGTCCCGGTGAGAGGTGCATTCGCTATATTAAAAAAAATTTGTACCAAAGGAAGGTGGCTTGAATCTCTTTCCGGATCCATAATTTCCACTAATTTATTAAAAGGTAAATCTTTATGGGCAAACGCGTCCAGGGAAATTTGTTTTACCCGATTTAATAAATCTTTGAAAAATAAATCATCGTCCAGTGCCACTCTTATTACCAGGGTGTTAACGAATGTTCCGATTGAATTTTCTATAGAAGAGAAATTTCTATTTGCATTTGGAACACCGATGGGGATATCCTTCATTCCCGTGTAACGGTAAACAAAAATATAAAAGATCGTTAATAAGAACATAAATGTGGTAGAATGATATTCTGCGTTTAACATCTTAATTCGTTCTATTAATGAATCATCCAGAGGAATGATGATGTGAGCACCTGCATAGGTTTGAGTCAATGGTCTTGGTTTATCCTGTGGTAATGTCAGAACCGGGAGGTCTTTCAGTTGTTCTTTCCAATAATTAATATCCCGCTGTAAATTATCTTCAATAAAATACTTGTGCTGCCACAATGTGTAGTCGGAATACTGCAAAGGGAGAACCGGAAGCGCAGGTTCAATACCTTCAATGTGAGATTTATATAAAATATTCAACTCGTTTACAATATTGCCGACAGACCATTGATCTGAAATAATATGATGCATATGCAATATGGAAATCAGTTCTTCATCTGATATTCTAATAATTGTGACACGAATAAGCGGCCCCGCTTTCAGGTTAAAAAGGAATCGTGCTTCTTCATTTTGAATAGTATGCCGTTTTATTTCCCTGTCATCTTTTGAAAGACCGGAGATATCGATAAGGTTGAAATAATTATTGATTTCTTTTCGGACAATTTGTACGGGATGGCCATCTTTTACAATAAATATAGTTCTTAAAATATCATGCCGTCGAATGATTTCCTGAAAGCACTGATTTAAAATTTCCGGATTTACTTTTTTTTTCAATCTTATGGCAACAAGTATATTATATGCTATACTTTCCGGCTCAAGCTGATGTACAAACCACATTCTCTCCTGGGATGGGGAAAGGGGGATAAAATCTCCCTTATTTTTTATTGCCGTGGGCATCGGGAGTGTTGATGTTAAGGTATTCCGGAAATCTTCAACCTGCCCGGATAATGCCATGATTGTGGGATTTTCGAATATAACATGTAAAGGAATATCAATTGAAAGTTGTTCTCTCATTCTCGATACAACCCGGGTCATCTGAAGTGAATGTCCTCCGAGTTTGAAGAAATTATCATCAATACTTATTTCATCCATATGGAGAACATCCCGCCATATTTCTAAAATAGATTCTTCTATGGGATTTCGCGGGAAAATCTTGTGTTTATACCCGGACATAGTATTTTGAGTAATCATTTCGTATAATTTATCCGGATCTTTTTTATTGTGCGGCGTTAATGGCCAGTTGTCAAGAAAAATGAAAAAACCAGGAATCATATATGCAGGCAATATTCTTTTTAACTCACTGATTATCATATTCTGGCTGATTTTGTTCATATCACCTTGTATGAAGGCGACTAATACAGGAGATTCTTTATTTCTTAAAAGTACAAAAGAATCGATAACTCCTTCTATATTGTTCAAGACTGATTCTATTTCAGCCAACTCGATCCGGTAACCGTGTAATTTTATCTGTCTGTCCTTTCTTCCTAGGAACTCGATATTTCCGTCCTCATCCCAGCGGCCTAGATCCCCTGTTTTGTACAACAGGCTATGATTTTTTTCCGGATCAAAAGAAATTGGATCGGGATGTTTGATAAATGGATAAGGAGAAATTTTTTCCGGATGTATATAACCCCGTGCCAGATTTATACCGCTTATACAAATTTCTCCTGTTATATGTCGAGGGACGAGTTGTAACTTGTCGTCACGAATAGTAACTTCAACATTGTCTATCGGTTTTCCGATGGTAATTCCTTTATCCGTTGCATGCAGTTCTCCGATTGTAGAACAAACGGTTCCTTCTGTCGGACCATACGCATTAAATAAAAATCTTTCATCTTTAAGCCACTTTTTTACGATATCGATGGAGCAGCTATCACCTGCCGATATTATTTTCTTAAGCGAAGGAATCTCTGTTGATAAATGAGAAAGCATGATGGGAGGAAGAGTCGCGAGAGTGATTTTTTCTTTGTTTAACAAATCTTTTAATTTTTCAGGATCTTTTCTTGTTTCTTCATCACACATAACAAGTGTGTTTCCTGAAAAAAGAGCCAGGATAATTTCCGAGATAGAAGCGTCAAAATCAATCTCCGCGAATTGTAGTATTCGTTCCGAATCATGGAGTTTAAGGATTGACGATTGAGCCTGAAACAGGTTTCCAATACCTTTTTGCTCCGTAATTACTCCTTTGGGATTTCCGGTAGTACCTGAGGTGTAATTAATATAGGCAGGGGCGGATAATGGGATATTAAGCAAACAGTTTTCAACAGTAAACCCGTCGAGAACAGGACTCATTTCCTCCATATCGATTATGTTTATTGCTTTTGAATAGGTTGATAAAAAAAGCTTTTTACCGGAAATAATCACTGTTTTAGTTTCACTATCATCTAAAATATAGTGCAATCGATTTTCTGGTATTTGGGGTGATATGGGTACATATGTTGCACCGGTTTTCATTATCGCTGCAAGAGCGATGATGATATCCGGGGAAGCAGGCTGATAAACTGCTATCCTCTCTTCTTTTTTTATCCCTTTTTCCAATAGATAGTGTGCCAGTTGATTAGCGCGAATATTTAATTCTTTATATGTTATTGAGGTTGAATTGTATTGTATTGCTCTATTATCCGGCGTTTTTTTAACTTGATTTTCGAAGAGAGAAGCAAAGTCTGTTTCAAAGAGCATAGGTACTTCTTTGTAGCCTATAACAGTAAGATATTTTTTTTCTTCCGGAGCAATAATATCCACATAGTCGACGCTGATCTCAGGATTTTCTATAATACTCTGCACTATAGTTTTTATCATACTAATGAGTTTTACTATGGTATCCCGGGTAAAAATATTAGTA
>JAFGRV010000235.1 GCA_016934975.1 Spirochaetales bacterium
AAACTTTTAATTTCTTGCAAACCTGCGTTTGGCTATTAAATCTTTGTTTTTTTCCAAAAAACAAAGATTTAATAGCATAAGTATTTACAATTTTTTTCTTTTTGTATATTATTCGTCTATGGCTAAAAAACAAATAATACTTTCGTCTGACACGGTGCTTCCGCTGGATTTGCTCGTGACATATGACGCTAATATGTATGAACTTACCTGTGCTGCTATTAAGCGTGCGGCCCAGATAAATCTTTTAGGTGATGAGGAATTGGAAGAGAATAGAGGCAGGGTTGTCTCTCTTGCAATAAAACAGATACTCTCCAGAAAGATTGAATACCGACTCGAAGAATAAAAAAAAGCCCCCGGTTATCCTGTTTTTCGGACCGACTGCCAGTGGGAAATCGGACTTAATTCTCGATGTCTTTGGCTCCCGGTTTGAAATCATCAATTCTGATTCACAACAGGTATATAAATATCTTGATATTGGTACGGCAAAACCGGACAAAGCGGCGATGGAGAGAGTCCCGCACCATCTTGTGAGTATATGTGATCCGAAACAGCAATTCAATTCCGGAGAATTTGTAAAACAGGCAAATTTACATATTGATCTTATTTTAAAGCGTCATAAAATCCCTCTTATTTCCGGAGGAACGGGATTTTATATTAAAAATTTTATTTACGGCATGCCCGAAACCCCGCCCTCTGACCCGGAAATCCGGGAAAAATTGCAGACCATCGCCCAAAAAAAAGGATTACCCTGTCTTTATAAGCGGCTTGAGGATGTTGATCGTGATTATGCACGACGAATCGATCAGAATGACACTTTGCGAATTATCCGGGCCCTGGAAGTATTTGAAATTTCCGGCAAACCCTTGTCGTTATTCCATATACCTGCGAGAGAACGGGATGATCTTGCGATGTATAAGATAGGACTTTCCCTTGCCCGGCCTGAATTGCATAAACGTATAGAGCGCAGGGTAGAGCAGATGTTTGATATGGGGTTGATTGATGAGGTGCGGTCATTGATCGAGAGGGGATATTCACTGACAGATCCGGGAATGAAGAGTATCGGATACCGGGAATTTTTTATGATGCAGACCGGTTGTTTTTCTTTTGATGATGTGAAGGAATTTATTAAAGCGAGTACCAGACAATATGCCAAACGGCAGATTACTTTTTTTAAAGCCTTTGAAAATGTTTGTTGGTTTCATCCGGATGATCATGAGGGAATAAGGAAGGGGATCAATGAGTTTTTGGAAAAGATTATCCCGGATTCTTCGTCCGGATGAAAGTTATATCATGGAAGTAATTGAAGAAATCCGTTTTTTTAGGAAGATTCCGATTTTAAAACTATATATTTAAATCTTTCTATAGCTTGACAGAGTATGTAAAATTATGGCATGTTAAGACGATAATTGAATATGGTAATAGATTCGATAGTGTCTTTATATATGTTTTTCTATTAATTGCAGAAAGGAGTTATAATAAGTGCCTTGTGGTCGAAAACGGAAGCGTCATAAGATAGCAACCCATAAGAGAAAGAAAAAATTAAGAAAAAATCGGCATAAAAAGAAATAATTGAGGCTGACCTATAACTCCATCGATAGTGAATGGAGGTCATGGGCTCGGCCTTGTTTGGGGTTGCACCACAACCTCAATTAACTTTTTATATATCTTGTTAAAATGATTTTAGTTTATGCTTGTTAATACACGATATTATAAATAAGGATGAAATATATTCTCTTTTTAGTTATTTTTATCTCCGGCGTCTCATATCCCATTACCTGCGAGAGTTTGTGGGATAATGATTTTCAGGGGTATATAATCCCGGAAACAAGACTTAATCAGGGAGATATCCTTGTTGTAATAATCGATACTTCTTTTTCTCTTTCACATATAGCTACACAAAAGGATTCAAAAACGATTACCTTTGAATATACCGGTGGTGAGTATAGTAATCTGTTTTCTTTTCTCCCGGATATAAATACCGGTGTAGATAATAGTGTCAAAGGGGATGAGAAGTATCTGCTAAAATCAGATATGGTTGCCAGGATTGTTTCTTTGGATAATAATGTCGCCTCAATCGAAGGATCCCGTGAAATTGTGATCGACGGAAAAAAGGAATCCATCACGTTATCCGGTTATATCAATGCAAAAGATATAGATCAGCAAAAGCGGATCCCTTTCTCCAAAATTGCAGACGCAAGACTTATGTTTCAAACATTTCTTTCCCCTACCGAATATATTCTTAAAGAAGAAGATATAGAAGATATTATCACGGAAATCATGACTTCCGACGGAACACTCGTCCCTGAAGAAGGAATAACAACGGAAACTGCCCCTGTGACACCGGCAGAACCTGTGATCGAGAGTCCCGTAACCGGAGAACAACCCCTGACAGAGCCGCCTGCACCTGTGACGAAGACAACCCCATCACTTACTCAAGAAAAAAAGAAGGCATTATTCCTTATGTACCTCAACAGGATGATTGATATTTTGTTTAAGTGAGGATGACTTCCACAGATTCATCAGCCTCACTTTGTGCTCAATTCACCTCACCCCCATCCCATCAACCTCACTGTACCCTCAATTCTCCTTCCCTGTGGCAGAATAACCTGCGATTCCTTATTGATATTATACCATTCTGCTGGTAGAATAGCTTTAATGAAAAGAAATGAGCCTTTGTGGTTCAAGGGGCATTGACGAGTATAAGAAAGCCACCTCCTTTGGGGGTGATTTGTTACCATTATAATGAGGTGAGCATGTGGATTGGCTTTTAAGAAACTGGTTTTTCAGGACAATTTTAAGACCGGGTCTTGATATTCTCCTTTTGACATTTATTATTTACAAGGTTTACCAGATACTCGTGCAAACAAAAGCGATCCAGCTCTTAAAAGGTACGCTGATGCTTATTCTCATCATCCTGGTTACATTTTTATTAAACCTTAAAACTTTGAGCTGGATTTTCAGGTATGTCGGTCCCTCGATCATTGTTTTTCTTGCGGTTATCTTTCAGCCTGAATTACGGAAAATATTTACAAAAATCGGTCAGGATAAATGGTTCAGATTCAGCTCCAGGGCAAAAAAATATCACTTTGAATCGGTAATTAATTCAGTCGAAATTCTTGCGGCCCGGAAATGCGGAAGTCTTATTGTCCTTGCTAGAAATATCGGTTTAAAAAATATCATCGAGACAGGTACACGGCTTAATGCGGTGCTCTCAACCACCCTCATCCTCACGGTGTTCACCGAAGATGCACCGCTTCATGACGGAGCAATCATTATTAAAGAAGATCAAATTATTGCGGCAGGCTGTTTTTTACCCCTCTCGGAACAAATCGACATACGGAAGAGCTTTGGTACCCGTCACCGGGCGGCTCTTGGGTTGGCCGAAGAAACCGATGCGGTTGTTATTGTTGTGTCCGAAGAAACCGGCGCAATTTCACTTGCCTATGATGCTCATCTCCTTTATGACCTATCTATAGAAGAGATTTCAAACCAGATAAAGATGCTCTTTGAATATAGTGAAGAAGATGAGACGGATGAGGTGAAAATTGAAAGTTAGTGTTTTACTTACCCGTCTGCTCAAGAATTGGCCGACGAAAATCATTTCATTAATTGCCGCGATTTTACTTTTTTTATTAAATAGAATGAGTAATCTTGAGGAACACCCCCTTAATGTTCCCCTCTCCATCCGGCTCCATAATGATTATGCTATTGCCGCTCCGATCCGTCAGAAAATAAGTGTGATTATAAAGGGTGATCCGGATTTTGAAATTCAACAAATTACTCCCGAGGATATAGAAGTTTATATCGATCTGCTTAAAATTGACAGCGAAGGAGAGTTTACGGTTCCTATCCAGTATAAAAAGATCGGTTCTGCTCTGGAGATTGAACCCCTGGAAATTGATATTGAACCTACTGTTATTTCCGTAAAACTCGAGAAAAAAATGACGAAAAGCGTCGATATCGAGGTAGAAAAAAATATTAAAGGATCTCCTGCCAGGGGTTATATGCTTGGCGGATATACCTATGCTCCGACGGTTGTCCAGATCGTGGGGCCGCGTTCAAAAGTAGAAATGGTGGATAAAGCAACAACGGATGTCATAGATCTTTCCGGCCGTACAAAAAATATTAATATGACTGTAAGACTTGTTTCTATCGATCCCCTTGTAAAGTTTAAAGGCGGCGGGGATATTGAGTTCAGCGCGGTTATAGAAGAAATTATAGAAGAGAGGATTTTTGATAAAAAAGTGATTGTGGGAAGAGATCTTACAGAGGCTCTTGTTATTGAAAAAGCACTTCCCAAAGGAACGGTTACGGTAAAAGCTCCTCTTATTGTGCTCGATAAAATTAAATCTAATGATATCCGGCTGTACATCGATTGTTCCAATATCAAAAACCCGGGAAAGCATCAAAAGAGGGTAAAGGTTGATATCCCGGATAGAGTCGAAGTACTCAGGATCGATCCCGAAGTAGTCATAGTCGATTTAATTAAAAGATAAATGAATTCTTAAAGACCCTTGTTTTTTCTTTGTATTATAAGAAATACAACAAACTAATGCACGGAAAGGACATAACTCTTTATAAAAACAAAGATTGGTTCCTGTGAAGGAGTGATATAAGAATGGCAGAAGATAAAGTAAAGAAAATTACTTATTTTGCTAAAAATTCGATTTTATGTCCTGTATGCGAAACAACATTTTACCGTGAGGAAATGTATACGGGGGGCGGCCGATTAATGGCCGGAAAACTTACGGAAGATCTCAGGCGTTTATTCGAACCTTCAAAAAAATATGGTGAATTATTTCCTCTTATTTATTTTATTACTGTTTGTCCTAATTGCTATTATGCCGCCTATCCGGAGGATTTTTTAGGCGTCACTGAGATGGGGATAAATAAAATTAAAACCGAGACAGCCCGAAGAAAGAAGAGTATCGGTTATCTTTTTAAGACTCTTAATTTTACGGAATCACGTGATTTGGAAGAAGGAGTTGCAAGCTACTATCTCGCTGTTATGAGTTATGAGTATTTTGAAAAACGTTTCTCACCAACCATAAAACGTGCGATCTGTACTTTACGGTCTGCCTGGTTGTGCAATAATTTGCACCGCCGTCACCCGGGTGAGAACTATGATTATCTTGAAAAATTATTCTACCGGAAAGCCCGGTTTTTTTATACCCTTTCCATTGAGCGGGAGCAGAGCGGAAAAGAATTATTAAGCGGTGCAAAAAGTTTCGGACCGGATCTGGATAAAAATTATGGGTATGAAGGATTGCTTTATGTTTCCAGTTTGCTTGAGTATATCTACGGACCAAAAAAAAATATTGAAAAAAGGATAGAATCATTACTCAGGTTAAAGCGTCTCATCTCAAAAACCCATGGAATCGGAAAAGCATCAAAGGCAAAACCCTCGGCGATTTTAGAGAAAGCAAAAGATCTCTATGATTTAATCGGGAAAGAATTACAGACCTTAAAAGATGATAAAACAAGAAAGCCTTAAATGAGTAAAAGAAATATACGCCTTACAATAAGTTATGATGGTACTGATTTTTGCGGATGGCAGACCCAGGCCGACCAAAGAACGGTCCAGGGAGAACTTCAAAACGCCCTGTTTACAATGCATAAGCATCCCGTGACTATTACCGGTGCGGGAAGAACCGATACCGGGGTCCACGCAAATGGGCAAGTTGCTAATTTTTTTACGGATATAGATTCAATACCGGACCGGCAATTCAGGGATGCGATTAACTATTATCTGCCCCAGGATGTCCGCGTATTGGAGAGCAGTCTGGCAGATGATGATTTCAGTGCCCGTTTTTCCGCGCGAAAACGGATGTACCGGTATTTTCATTATTTCAGTGAGGTTAATCTGCCCCACATGAATAAGTACGCAGTAAGACTCAGAGAGAAACCGGATATAAGACTTTTAAATGAATATGCGTCATATCTTATCGGCGAGCATGATTTTGCAGCCTTTGCCGCCGCGGGGGATCAGAGCAATTCTAAAACACGGATCGTATATTCTTCCTGTTTTTACATGCACAATGATTTTCTTGTGTATAAAATAATGGCCGATTCATTTCTTTATAGAATGGTCCGGAGTATCGTCGGAACCTTACTTGAATGTGAGAAGAAAAGGAAATCCGGAGATGAGTTTGCTTTCATTCTCTATTCAGGGGATAGAAAAGCTGTCGGTTGTACGGCACCTGCACGGGGACTTTTTCTTGAAAAAGTGTTATATGACGGGAATGATTAATTGTGAATATGAGGAAAGTAAAAGTAGATTATAGTTTTATGCAGATTTTTAAGGGGAATGAATGAAAGACAGGAATTCAGCGATAAAAAAACTTATGGATTTTGTTTATTTATTTGAAGATTATCTGCACTCAGGTTATCGGAGAAATCACCCGGAATTCGAATTACCTCCCGTAGATAGTACTATCAGTCCTGAAGTGAAAATGTCTGAAAACACGAAATTGACGGGAATAAAGAAAAGAATACAAACGTGTACTCTCTGTTATCTTCATTATAACAGGAAAAATGCGTTAGCCGGAGGGGGGAGTGAAAATCCTGATATTGTTATAGTCGGGGGCGGGCCGAATGAAGAAGAAGATAATGCCGGAGAAGGGTTTGCGGGAATGGCCGGCAATTACCTGAAAAAATGGATAGACGCCATTCATTTTTCATTACCTGAGCAATGTTTTATCTGTAATATTGTGAGATGCAGATCTCCTCAAAACAGGGAGCCGAGAATCGAAGAAATAAAAAGCTGCTTGCCATATTTCGATGAACAGATCATGGTATTGAATCCGAAAGTAATTTTAGCACTGGGAAGAATTCCCGGACAGGTTCTTTCAGGTGATTTTTCCAAAGAAGTAGATGAATTAAGGAATCTTTCTTTTGATTATAAAGGGATTCCTCTTGTTATAACCTATCATCCGGATTCGGTTCTGCAGGATTCAAATTTAAGAAAGCCTGTGTGGGAAGATTTAAAGAAGCTGAGTAAGATCGTCGAGAAGAGAACCGGATCGCAATGAAGATATATTATGATGTTGTTTTTAATCTCCCGGTTCATGGGCAATTTGCTTATACGGCTCCGGATGATGATGTGGCAGATGTCGGGTGCCGTGTCTTAGCCCCTTTCGGAAAGCGGCTTCTTAAAGGGTATATTGTCGAGAAAAAAACAACCAGGCCTCCTGGTTCCTATCAGATTAAATCCATAGAAAAAGTCATCGATAAAACACCTCTTTTTGACGCAAAGTTTCTTGATCTCGCGAAGTGGATATCCTGGATGTACATGTGTTCTCTGGGAGAAGCCCTCTCGATTATGCTTCCCGGTGGAAAAAAAGAGGTTTCTCTTTCTGATATCCTAGTCTCTGATGCAGAAATTTATGAGAGCCGGAAAATAATTCCGGCGCCTCAGCAATCAAAGACAATTGATGCCATATGCGGACATTCGGAAGGGGCTTTCTATGTTTACGGGGTGACCGGTTCGGGGAAAACTCATGTCTATCTGAGTGTTGCAAAAGATGTATTGGAAAAAGGGCGGGATGTCATTTATCTGGTTCCCGAGATCTCCCTGACACATCAAATTGTCGAAGTTTGCCGCGGTGAGTTCGGTGATACAATTGCGGTTCTTCATTCCGGGCTTACCCCGGTTCAGAAATTAAAAGAGTGGGGAAGAATTATTAATGGAGACGCCCGTTTTATTATCGGGGCAAGGAGCGGTGTATTCGCCCCGACTCCTCATCTCGGACTTATTATTGTGGATGAGGAACATGAAGGTGCTTATAAATCATCGTCCACACCCCGTTATCACGCCCGTCAGGTAGCTTTAAAACGGTGTCGAAGTGAAAAAGCCATTTGTATCATGGGGAGCGCAACACCTTCCCTTGAAGCGTACCATCAAATGAAACAAAATAAAATTATTTCCTTTCATATGCCCAAACGTCTTGGCGGTGGTAAAATGCCCCGGGTAGAGATAGTGGATATGAAGAATGAGAAAGGAGCTTTTTCCAAAAAGTTGATAGATGATATAAAGCATGTTCATCAGCAGGGACTGCAAACTATCTTATTTCTTAACCGCCGGGGATTTTCGTATTATTTCCATTGCAAATCCTGCGGATTCGAGATGAAATGCCGGCATTGTTCGGTTTCCCTTACATTTCATAAGCAGAAATGGAAGATGATCTGCCATTACTGCGGTTATGCGACGGATCCTGTGAAACTCTGTCCGGAATGCAGGTCTCTTGATGTGGGTTATTCGGGATTTGGTACGGAGAAAATAGAAGAGGATATAAAAAAGATATTCCCTTTTTTACATATAAAACGAATTGATACCGATACGGTAAGAAAAAAGGGAAGCCTTCAAAGCATTATTTCTGATTTTAAAGAAAAAAAAATTGACATGCTTTTGGGAACACAAATGGTTGCAAAGGGATTGAATTTTCCCGGTGTACAGCTTGTGGGAATTATTTCCGCGGATACCGGACTTAATCTGCCGGATTTCCGGGCTGCGGAAAGGACTCATCATCTTATTGTTCAGGTTTCCGGGAGAGCCGGACGAGTAAATCCCGATGGGAAAGTAATTGTTCAGACTGTACGTCCGGAGAATGAAGCGATTCGATCAGCTGCACAGATGAAAAGTGAAGAGTTTTACGAGAGAGAACTCGCGATACGACAGGATCTCGGATTTCCTCCTTTTTCACGGCTCATACGACTTGTTTTTCGTGGGAGCAATGATGAAACTACCTATAAGACGGCTCAATCATTTTATGATGGAATTGAAAGCGTCATGAGGCCATATGCGGAGATTTTGGGCCCTGCGGAATGTCCGATCTCGATTATTTCGAAGAACCATAGATATCATCTTATTTTCAGAGCGGAAAAAATAAAAGAGGTCCACGCCGTTCTCAGGTCTTTCTTATTTCAATTCAAATCTCCGAATACTGTGTATTGCGAGATTGATGTAGATCCCGTTTCCTTGCTTTAAGATGGTTTCGATTCTTGACACCACCCGCGTAATTTTGCATAATGTACCATAAATTAGAAATAGTAATTTCTAATTTATGGTCTCAGAGTTTTGATTATTTTTATTGTCGTTCCGCTTTCAGCGGAGGGAAAAAAAGAGGAAATAATCGAAACTCTATACCCTTAAGAGGAAAGTTTAATTAGAAATAGTAATTTCTAATTTATGGTCTCAGAGTTTTGATTATTTTTATTGTCGTTCCGCTTTCAGCGGAGGGAGTGAAAAGAGGAAATAATCGAAACTCTATTTAAAAAAGGAAGGTTTGATCAGAAATAGTAATTTTTACAATCGAGTTAGATTGAAGAAAACATGGAAGCAAAAGCATTTTCCCCGGGACATATAACAGGGTTCTTTACGATTAAAGATTCGCCTCCCTCAGTATTGAAAAAAGGTTCACTCGGGGCTGGTGTTTCTCTTGGGTATGGTGTCACCACCAGGATAAAGGCAGAGATTGGTGCATCAACACAAATAAATATCCGTTTTAATGGAAATGAAGTGACGGATGCCGTGGTTTCAGAGTTGGTTCTTAAAACCTTTTTAAACAAAGCCTCTATTGTACAACACTATACGTTTGTGATTGACCATGAAATAATGATACCTATGGGATCCGGATTCGGTTCAAGTGGTGCCGGAGCTCTGAGTCTGGCTTATGCCTTAAATGATTTATTTAGATCGGGTTTTTCTCCAATTGACTGTGCACAGATCGCTCATGAAGCAGAGGTGGAGATGAAAACCGGACTTGGTACAGTGATAGGGGAAACCTTCGGTGGGATTGAAATCCGGGTAAAACCCGGGGCTCCCGGAATCGGTGAAATTAAGTACATTTCCCTGAAAAAACCTCACAAGGTTGTGGCCCTTATGTTCGGACCCCTTTCTACAAAAGAATTTTTAAGTAATCCCAAAGTCCGGGAAAAAATAAACCAGTATGGGAAAATTCTTGTTAAGGACATTATTAAAAATCCCGGAGTGAAAAATTTTATGGAATGTTCCCAAAAATTTGCCTATGAAACCGGATTAGTATCACCTGAGGTATCACATCTTATTGCTCTCTGTAAGGAAAAGGGATTTATTATGAGTATGCCGATATTCGGGAACGGTCTGTTCTCGATTGTCGAGGACAAGAAGGTCGCTGCTTTGTGCAATATTTTGATAGATCATGGTGATAATGCTCACCTTATCGTGAGTGACATTGATTTTAACGGAGCAAGGAGTATATATGAACATTGAAATCCCCGCGTCCCATCCCCGGGCAGCGTCATTACATGTGAGGGAGTCCCTTATTGATGGGTGTAAAGCTCATGTTGTTGCCTATGCCGGTCTTATTGCCCATGGCAGGGGAGAGGCTTTTGATTATTTAATTGGGGAAAAAACGATTCCTTCTGCCGCTGAAGCTATAAAGGCGGCGGCTGCTGCTTTATTAACTGCCGAACATCCGGTAATCTCGGTGAATGGAAATACTGCAATTCTCACACCAAAGGAAATTATCGAGTTATCCGAAGTGTCCGGTGCGCTTATCGAGGTGAATCTATTTTACCGGTCAAAGGAGAGGGAAAAAGCAATACAAAAGGTCTTAAAAAAGGCGGGAGCAACCCGGATTCTTGGAATCGGGGCTGCGGCGAGTGCGAGAATTCCGGAACTCTTAAGTGAACGCCGCAGGGTTGATCCGGAAGGTATTCTTATAGCAGATGTTGTCTTGGTTCCTCTTGAGGATGGGGACAGAACGGAAGCCCTCGTAAAAATGGGGAAACGGGTGATTACCATTGATCTGAATCCTCTTTCCCGTACTGCTCAATACTCATCAATAAGTATTATCGATAATGTTGTAAGGGCAATGCATCAGCTTATCCGGGAAGTAAAGAATATGAAAAAGAGCACGCAACAAGAGATTGGGAAACATCTTTTGGCGTATGATAATAAAAAAATTCTTTCACAGGCAATTGCTCATATTGCAGAGAGGATGAATTTTCTCGCGGCAGAAGGGTGCACATAAAGATTGATTTAATTTTGTCATTTCCTGTCAGAGCGGAAGTGTTCTTCATTCCGTATGATACAGGTAATAAACAAAATTACTAAAATCGGAAATACTGATAATTTAAAAATTGTCAGTATAAATACAATTGAATAAGGATAAAATATGGAAGAATTGGGATTATCAGTTGATGCGTTGGACAAGGAATTAAGAGCACTTCTTCAGAAAGACATAAACTTTGATTCAGGTACAATTCTCGGATCTATGTGTACACGCCCTCATAATCTGGCAATCGATATATTTACCCGTTATATTGAAAAAAATATAGGAGATCCCGGGCTTGTCAGTTCGACTGTTGAGCTTGAGAAAGAAGTTATCGCCATGCTTTCGTCTTTACTCTCCCTTAAAAATGGATTCGGCTATGTTGTCACAGGTGGAACAGAGGCGAATATTCTGGCTCTCTGGACCGCGAGAAAAATTGCCAAATCGAGTTCCAGTATTAAAGAAGTCATCGTCCCTGACTCAGCCCATTTTTCCTTTGATAAGGCAGGGGATCTTCTGGGGCTCAGGATTAAAAGAATCCCTCTTACCTCCACCTTGCAGGTGGACCTTGAAAAAGTGAAGAAAGCGATTACTCCAAGGACCATCGCTTTAGTGGGTGTTGCAGGAACAACGAGTTTGGGGATTGTGGATCCGATTAAAGAACTTTCGGATATTGCCCTTGTCCACAATCTCTATCTTCATATTGATGCGGCATTCGGGGGCTATGTTCTTCCTTTTTTCAAAGATCTTGGGTTTCCCTCCCCCCAATTCAGTTTTCGCCTGAAGGGGATAAGTTCCGTAACAATCGATCCCCATAAAATGGGAATGGCGGTTATTCCGTCAGGGTGTATACTTTACAGGACCGAAGACCTGGCACGGAAAGTGAGTCCCACCGTGTCTTATCTATCGGGAGGTGAAAATGCTCATGCGACAATTGTCGGGACCCGTTCCGGTGCGTCTGTCCTCGCCGTATGGTCTTTATTAAAGCATCTGGGGAAAGCAGGGTACAGAACCATCATCAGGCGATGTATGGAAATAACCTTTGCCCTTGCAGAAGAAATAAAGTCTATCGAAGATGTGGAACTCGTCATCGATCCTGTTATCAATGTTCTTGGAATTACTTCCAGGGTATTCTCAATTATTGATATCGCACATAAATTACGTGAAAAAGATTGGGCGATTGCTCTTTTTCCGAATCATATCCGTATCGTGATAATGCCCCATGTCTATCCCGAGCATATTGCGCATTTTATCGATGATTTAAAAAAGGTTCTTGATGAATTGAGGGAACAAAAAAAATAGTTTTTTAAAATGGTATGGAATAATAGCATAAATGAGAATTCCTAATATATGAGCCGGCTAATTTTTTCCTTTGTCCAGGACACTGTACGGATTAAAAGGTCGGATGGACTGGTTGAAGTATAGCCGGAATATTCTTTTAAGAATGTTGCTGCCGGGAACAACGTGAGCCAGAGATCCCGTTCTTTTTGTGAAAGATCAAAGAGGTACTTTGTGACAGGGAAGTATGGTTCCGGTAAATGATTTAATTCATCAATATAAAATTTTAAAAAATCCCGCCAATGACACAATGCAGGCCCCTGGGCAAGAAGGCTTGTGGAGATACTGTTTTTTAAGAGGGGAGGGTGCTGTTTTTTTATTGTTAAAGGAAGTCCTCCTACTCTCTCATACACAATATGTGAGGGGTAATCATTGATTGCATTTTCAAGTCTTTCCTTATAACTTATGAGTTGTTGGGTTGTGTATCGATACGTATCACCTGTTTTTTCTTTCATGACATGTTTGTTTCTGAATATAAATGAAAAGAAAAGTTTTTCCAAAGGCTCAAGTCTGTTCTCCAATGAGCGGAAATAAGGATACAAATACGTTCCTCTGGCATATGTTTTTCCGTCGGGATACGAAAAATCTATACCAAAAAGAATAATTTCTTCGGCCCCGAATGCGTGGGCGAGGGAGACCGCGGCATGGGAGACATTTCCCCCGGAAGTGTCAATAAAGGGGAATTTCCTCCAATTATTTGAAATGTATTGTGAAAAGGGATGTCCGCTTGAGAAAAAGAGAATTTTATTGCTTAAGCGGGTAAGAAGGGTCGGAGAAGCCAGATCGAGAATGAGTGGGATTTCCTTCGGGAGACCTTTAAGAAAATGGTGATAACTGACATGCTGACAATCAATGGAGATGACAATGTCAGGATATATGTGTTCATGTAAAAGCGCAGGAAGTGACGTATCCGTTGCAATAAGTGTTGCATTTTTTCTCATCATTTTTATTTTTTTTATCTGACCTTCAAGAGATGGTCCGGCACCCGTTACGATAATTTTAGGAGATGCTTTAATAGAAACTGTCGATTCCTCTGCTTTTTCAAGATTAAAGAGTGTGTTGATAAACCATTTTTCACCGAATTTAGCCTGTACCGTGTAATCATCTGCAATTGAGTTAATGATGGTTTTTATACCGCCGACAATTTCATGGAAATATTGTTTCTCGAGATTGACTCTCGAACCAAGAGAAATAGTTTTTAAATTCCCGGCGATAATGGGAAAATAGTGCTGTAATATATAATCGGCGATTTCCGTCACTGATTTGTCAATGAGGAATGTCACCCGGGGATCGACAATAATTGCCCGAATATCAATATTTTCCATAATTGACCTGAAAATACTGATATCTTTTTCCACAATAAGAATATTTGAAACCTCTGTACTTTTTAAAAAAGGGAGAATATGATAACCGGCACCGAATCCGAGAAATACAAGATATCCTGTCCCCTGGTACATCGAAAGGAAACGGTCTCCCTCTCGTGCAGGATCAACTTTTGAGTGTAAGGGGATTTGATTATCGTTGATAGTCTGTGCAGGAACAATTAAATTTGTTTTGGAAGTAAGAAAGGTGATTTGAGGATTCGGTTCAATTGATCCGATGATTGCGCTTAACCCGGGATCGCAGGTAGAAAGAGCCAATAAGTTTCGTTCAAGTATCGGGTTCAATTGCATGAGGAAGTCCTTTTACTCATGTTTACGTCTGTTATTTTATTATAGCATCCTTCTAAAAAAAGCCGGGAATCATTGAGCATGGCGAGGGTTGGTTCAATTCCCATAGCTTCTCCTTTAAGCCGTATTTTTCGTTTTATTGTCGTCATTTGTTTTAGATTTAAAAAATAGAGAAGTTGTAATAACGAAGTGTTCTCATTAAATACGTTGAAACCACGGGTATCCTTTATTATGTTGATAGTATCATCAATCTCATTATTCCAGGATTCGATTAATTCTTTCACGATTGTCAGCCGGATTTCCTTTTCCGGATAATTGTCAATTTTTTGTAAAGGGCCGGAATGGACTAATTCGGGTTTGTGTGAGAGTAATGTGTTTATTTCTTTCTCCTCCATAACGAGGGTTCCTTTCATTTCCACTGGTGAGGGATTCAGCCGGATGAGTCTCCGGGTTTGATGTGGAGGAAGAGATTGAAACCAACCCTGATATGTTTTAAGTGCAAGAGATGTTCGTGTTTTATTGTGATGATTGTACTCAGGAGCGAAATGATGTGCCCGTTCGAATTTCCGACTGTAAAAAGGTGAACATCTATGGTCGGTAATGGTGAAAAGAGTATCAAATGGGTGCGGCCGTGCGTGGGAGACTATATCCGTAAAACATAAATCGAGTCCGGCAATAATAATTTCAGACATTGAAAAGAATAAAGCAATTTCCAGTGCGGTTGCGGCAACTGTGCCTTTTGGGGGGAAAGATGGATACGGGAAATTAGTTTTTTCAAGCAAAAGCTTTTCAAAGAAATTGGGTTGAGAGAAATAGACGACTTTTAGACCTGTTTTCCCAATGCCTGTTGCTCCTGATAAAGGCATAAATATTGCAGTGGATGAGAATTGCGCCCATTGGAGATGATGCATGGAATAGTAGCCGGGATCCGTCATGACAATAATATCCGGTTTAATATCATGAGATAAAAGACATGTCACGGCGGAGGGGAGAGCAATGATATATACTTTATTTCTCCATTTCTTTAACAGATGTATTGATTTTTCCAGGCTTGGTCCGGAAGCAGCGAGAACCACAGGATTATTGTGTGGAAAGGGATTCCCTGTATAGATATCATTTATATGTATGAAATTATAAAAACTGTTTTTTATCCATAATCTCCCCATTGCTATGGATGTTACAATCGTTCCACGTTTTTCCTTGATTATTTGAGATAAACTTGAATGTACTTGTTTTGAGATTTCCGGAAAGAGAGAAGCCCCTGCCGGCCATTCTATTGTCTGAAGTCCTTCTATATCCAGCTCGGAGAGTGACTCATGAAGAAAGGTATCGATATCTTTATTCAAATCCGGATGCCAGAAAATTTTACCTTTGTGGGTGGATAAATCAAAAAGTTCTTTTTTATAAAACAATAAAATTATTTTTGCAGAAGGAAATTGCTTTTTTACCGCATCCGCTAAATAACCAATTCCTGCTCCACAGATAATGACTGTAGAGGGGGAGCCGTTTCCAATTGTGTTTGTAATAAACCGTTGCGCTTCCCTTTCCGGATCATACGATGAGTGATATCTTATCCCATTAATAAGGATACTTTGTAGTCCGGATTTTAATGTCAGTTTTTCTATCATATGTTCAAAATAATATAATTATACTGATAATCCATTTTATTGTCAGTATATCATGATGATAAGCTGCTTAAAAGGATTTCCGCATCTTCTCCATCTTCGGGATAAATCCGTATTTTTTCATGAAAATTGATTTTTATATTTTCCGAGATATCATTAATGTAATAGTTCAATGCACAGGATAGTTGGTGAACAACAAGCTTAGGATCGACATTCTGTGGATTATAGAGTGTAAATAAATATTGCTCATTTCCAATATTAATCAACTTTGTCTCATCTGTTAATAAATGTTCAATAAAGGAAAATATTGTTTCTTTTAACTTATCGGAATTAATTGTTTTATTATGTGCAACAATATCATGTATTAAACTATTACAGGAAATCTGAACGATTGCCAGGGGAAGCATATTAATTTTGCATAGATTTATTTGCTGACTTATTTCATCTATGATATTTTTCTGATAATGATTTGAGGAATGATTATATATTGTTTCTGTCCCGGACGGAGTATCAATAAATTCAAGAGTTCTTTTTAATAAACCCTTTCCTTCATTTTTGGTTTGTAATGACATAGCCTTTGAATAAAGACCCATAGTTACGTTGTTAGTCCTAATTCTTCGAATAACTTTTTATATGTTGCAAAATAATCTGAACGGGCGAATTCTTCGATTTTATCATCCGGGAGTGATTCAAGCAATTTATCCATATATGAGAGCACAGATATGAGTTCGCTTTTTAGATTTGCCGGTATGTGATTTAATTTACCAGGTAACGTCGTTTCATCGGATTTCTGTCCTTCGGTTGTTTCCTCTATATCGAAGGTTTCTTCAGTTGGTATTTCGAGGATCGCTTCCTCTTCTTCCTCATCGAGTAAGACTTCTTCATCTGAAATTATAGCTTCATCTGACATTTCGTCTTCATCTGACATTTCGTCTTCATCTAAAGATAGGTCTTCATCTAAAGATAGGTCTTCATCTAAAGATAGGTCTTCATCTAAAGCTAAGTCTTCATCTAAAGCTAAGTCTTCATCTAAAGCTAAGTCTTCATCTAAAGCTAAGTCTTCATCTGACGTTACATCTTCATCTAACGTTACATCTTCATCTAACGTTACATCTTCATCTAACGTTACATCTTCATCTAACGTTACATCTTCAT
>JAFGRV010000236.1 GCA_016934975.1 Spirochaetales bacterium
CCGACCTTTTGGGACATCTGAAGGCGGGGGAAGAATATTATTTTCATCCCGATACGGGGAAAAAATTCCCGGTCTCCCGGCTCCTCGATCTTTATTACATCCCTTCGAAATCGGAAGCGGAGTTGCAGGGTATTAATATCGATATTGACAATAAAAGAATAACCATGGGGGACAAAATAAATGTGAGGAAAAACCGTGGAATTATCGGCCGCGGGGCAAAGGGGAATGTTTTTCAACATGGAACCGGGAGCGGTAAAAATATGGGGAACACGAATGAAACCGGTGGAATAAAACAAAAGCAGCAGACGGAACTTTTGAAAGAGCAGGCAGCACTGTACGAGGAAAAAGAAGAAATTGCCGTTGTTTTGAATGACCTTAAAAAGCGAAAACAAGAGATCGACGAAAAAGCGGAAAAAATAGCATGGCGCCGGATATATGTTCCTCTCCCGCCGGTTTTTATCAACATTCTTTTGTTTTTCGGTTTTCTCGTGCTCTTTATTTTTAAGCCAACACTCTTTGGCTGGAAAGTAAACTGGAATGATCTGGAACCATTCACATGGATTTTCCTCTTTCTTATTGCCGCGGTCCAACCTTTTTTTACCCTTATAAAAAGGAAAGAGAAAAAGAAACAGGTTGATGAGAAGAAAAGGGAACTTCTCGAGGGCAAGGGATTGAAAATGGGTTTGTACACTAAAAGCGGTTTTGAGATTAATCGTTATAGAGAAAAAGAGAAACGGTTAAAGGAAATTGAAAACCGGCATAAACAGATCAAAGAAATCCTGTAAGGGACAGGGCTCACAAGACCCCGCTGTTCCTGATGGCACCCGGATTTTTAGTTACTCAAACTCATTCTCACTAAAATAATTAATAATCCCAACATAGAATTGAGCGATGAGTAATGCGTCAATTATATCAACAGTCCTGTCATAGTTTACATCTGCCCCGGCATAATGCCGGAGATAAGAGAGCAAATTTACATTATAAGTGACATCAAAACCAAAAGCAGCTCATTTTTGATCTCCGGAATTCATATGCACCTCAATGGTAAATTTTTCATATGGATGTACGGTCTTTTCTTCCGGGTACAGCCAGACATCAATATTATATCCTCTTTTTTTACCGGCAATTGCTGCTCTTACTTTAAAAAATTTGACATTTTACCGGCCCTGTGCTATTATCACTTAAGCGCTTAAGTAAAAGACCACCTGCAGAGTCCGTTCCGTGAACGGCGGTGGCTTTCTTTTGATAGTAAGTCTTATTCATTATTTAAAAAAGGAGAAAAGATATGCGAAAAAAAAGAGATAATATACACCGGTTTTTCATCCTGATTATCAGTCTGTTCCTATTCTTATTTATTTTCCCTGTATCTGCCCAACAACTGGGGGATGTAGACCATAATTCGTCTATTGATATAGTGGATTCCCTGCTTACAGCCCAGTATTATGTCGGGCTGAATCCCGACGGGTTTGATCCCGGCCTCGCAGATGTGGATGGAAATGGACTTATAAATATTGTAGATGCACTTTTAATTGCCCAATATTTTGTCGGCCTTATTACTGAGTTTCCCGGCCCGCAGCCAACCCCGGAATCCGAAGACCTGATCTCTAACGGGGAATTTGATAACGGTACAACAGATTGGTACTATGTTTCGGACACATCAACCAGCGGCTCTATGGCAACGGTGAATAATGGGGACATGTCCGGTCCGAATGCACTGGAGGTGACCTTAACCGAAGGAGGGACCCTCGATTGGCATGTGGAGGTCATGCAATACATCGCGGTTTCCAGGGATACCAGATACCGGATATATTTTATGGCAAAGGCGGCATCCCCCCGGACTATTACGGTAATGATCCAGCAGAACCATGATCCCTGGACCCGGTTTATGGAATGGTCAATGACACTTACCACTTCTGTTGAAAGTTATGGTCCCTTTACCCTTGATTCGACTGTAAATGATGCTGATGCGCGTCTTAGTTTCGGTCTCGGGGGAAATAATGGGGATGTTTTCCTGGATAATATTAAATTAATTGCAGAAGCCCAAACGCCGACAACGGTACCCACACCCGGCCCGACCCCTGGTCCGACAATCCCTGTTTCCGGGGACGCGGCGGCAGTAAGGGACTGGATTACAGACCTGACATCCGGATCATCAAACAGGGTATTAAGCGGTCAATTTTGCAGCCACGGGAATGAGGTTGTAGGGGATTTTGATAAATATATGACCGGCCTGGCATCACAAACGGGAAAATACCCCGCCATGATCTCTATTGACTATGAATACGCAAAAATCTTTTCTCCCTCCGAATTAGAAGCTGCAAATAATGTATTAATTGATTATTGGAACGCAGGGGGCCTGGTAAGCCTTAATTATACCCCACGGAACCCCTTTACCGGGGGCGATACCCGGGACCTGGATTTATACGGGGGCAGGCTCTATGATCTGGTTGATTCTTCCACATCAGTCTATACAACATGGCATAACCGTCTGGACGTGATCGCCGATGGTCTGTTACATCTAAAAAATGCCGGGGTAGTTGTTTTATGGCGCCCCCTCCAGGAGGGTAATGGCACCTGGTTCTGGTTCGGCCACAATCCCGGTTATATCGAAGTCTGGCGTGATATGTATGAATATTTTCAGGCCAAAGGACTGGATAACCTGCTCTGGGTCTATTCGGTGGCAGACGGGTGGGATCCGGCATGGATCGAACCCAATTATCCCGGGGACAGTTACGTAGACTTTGTGGGAAATAATATTTATAATGACACACTGGACCAGATAAATTATGATCTGTGTCTTTCCTTTGGAAAGCCCCTGGCCATATCGGAAAATGGATGGCAGCAGGACGACGCATATGGAGATAATGATAATCGAATTATTATTAACCAGATCCGGGAGAATTATCCCGAGACCCGCTGGTTTATGAACTGGCATGACTGGTCAACAAACAACCTCCATGCGATTGTGAGTAATCAGAATGCCGCAGCCCTGATGGATGATCCCTGGGTGATTACAAGGGACGAGGTAAACTGGTAACGTATTGTACCCGAATGCTCAGGTAAAAGGATAAATCAAATTGGCTCATAACATTACACTTAAGGACGTGGCAGACAAAGCAGGGGTATCCAGTGCAACGATCTCCATGGTGATTCATAATGATACGGCGATCCCGGAAAAGACGAAACTCAGAATCTGGCGAATAATTAAATCCCTAGGGTATGTGCCAAATTATGCAGCCCGTAGTCTGGCAGGCGGGAAAACCGGCAATATCGCCCTGGTCTCCTCTTATTTCCATCATCATTTTTACCAGGAAATCTTAAGGGGAATTGATATGGCAAACAAGGGAAAGGGTTATAGCTTGCTGCAATTCACAAGCCAGGAAAACAGAGGGGTGGAAGAAGATATTTTTAGCAAGATACTCTATGGAAAAATGGCAGATGGGCTTATCACCCTTAACCGTAATCCCGGGACAAAACTGCTTAAGGAGTGTAAAAACCGGGATTTCCCGGTGTTGATGATTGAGCAATCTCACACATTAGCCAATTCTATCTGTTGTGACAATCATCGAGGAGCATATCTGGCAACCACACATTTATTAGGATCGGGAAGAAAAAAAATAGTACTGATTTCCGGCGGGGAATTTTGGGGCCCCGTGGTAAAAGAAAGAATTGCAGGTTACAAAAAAGCCCTGATGGATCATGGATTGGAATATAAAGAGGACCATGTGTTCAGAATGAAACAAGCTGATTTTTCCCGTGGCAAAGAAGCCCTTGCAGATCTGTTGAAAGCAGGTATAAAGTTTGACGCACTATTCTGTGCTGCCGGGGATCCCGTGGCCATCGGGATAATGAAGGAGGCGGAAAACCGGGGAATAAAAATCCCCGGGGATTTTTCCTTAATCGGGTATGACGATATTGAAGTTTCCTCCTATGTGACACCTGCCCTGACCACCATAAAGCAGCCCGCAGTAGAGATGGGAAAGAGTGCCCTGGAAATCGTCTCTACCATTGTTCACGAACCACATCATGGGGACTACAAAAATACCCTGTTTAAACCGGAACTGGTAATCCGGGAGAGCGGGTGAATGAAAATGTCGAACCTCGCAGCGAGCTGCGGGCTACCTCAGTACTCTGAGGAGTATTAAACCCTAAGCGAATAAACTGATTCTTAAAATTTTTTCATCAGCATACTTGAAATCATTCTGTAATCTACTATTATTAAAGCCAGTATGAAAAAATATTATTGCCTTTATATTATTGTCTTACTCCTACTCTGTTTTACCGGGGGTATTCAGATGTCATGCGCTGGAAGCACGAACTCGCCGTTTCCCAAATACAATACATGTATGAAAAAGATCCGGTCAAAATACAGGAATCCATGGACTACTGAACTGGAATGGGACACTATTTATGGCATAGCTGATCTAGGGGCTGTACAGGCTGGGGAAAAAGAAGATCTGAATGTAGATCCCGTGCCTTTTGATGTCTGGATAATTACCCGCACCGGGAAAATATTCCCAAACCACGAGATTCTCAGCGCCCTTAAGGAAATACAATATTTTCCTGCTGATGAAAAATCCGCAATCCCGGCAGCACGGCTGATCCTTGAGAATCTCTATTCAGGAATAAATATCGTATTACAGGATTTTACAACTAATATGGATATTCCAAAAGAGTTTTATAACGCAATTAAACTGCCTGCTGTAATAAAAACCGATGGATCTTACATAATAACTGTATTTGCTTCACACAGTTTTCCGCCCCGCACATTCGGCCAGGCCCCTGTCGAATGGCATCTGTATACATACACAATCACAATAAAACAGTCTGACTACAAGATATCAGTTTCAGATATTCTCATGAGAGCTGAAAATTTTGATATTATTAAGAAAGAACTTGAAACTATTATTATTAACAATATCTATACAGGAAAAATGATCAAGAGTTTTGAGGAGTATCTGAATAAACTGGAACTTTTTAAGCTATCTGACCAGGATAACACACGTATTACGGAGGAACAGAAAAATGAGCTGGATAAGGAATGGGACAGATCCTTTTCTTTATACAGGAATGACATTGAAACCCGGTACAGGAAAATTCTAAAAGCAGATCCGGCTTTTGCTGTTGATACGGAAAAAATAATAAAAATTGCTGAATATTATAAAGAGGTAACATCAATAGAAAACTGGGACAGCAAAATCAGGCTGATACTTGATAAAATCCGGGAATACTGCCTATTGAGTTTATAAAAGAATTATTTCCTTACAACAAAACCGGGTGAAGCCATACTCCCCGAATTCTTCATAAAGTCAGACTTGCTGATTTTTATCCCGGTGGGGGCATAATCGCCAATAAAATTCTTAGCATCACTTGTATATATACTCCCTTTATCATCCAGGTCCAATGTCGGTACATTTTTTAAAGAACCTTTATATTCCGGATTGGTAATCAGGTTCCTGTACAGAATCACGCCTTTTTTAAACCACACTTTCCAGGGCATAAAGTTATAACCGATCTCATCCGCCCGATGGCTGATACTTTTATCCCCGATGACGATATAGATGAATCCGTCTGATGCTTTCGTAAACTGCTTATCAGGGATACCGGTCGGTGTGGAGGTATTCGGATTCCCTTCATTAATCGACCAGTACCGGACATCAGCTGTTTCCAACTCTTTATTATCATGAGGATATGAAGGCGGCTTTATCTTCAGTATCAAAACTTCATTTCCTGCTTTTTTGACTGCACAGATAAGGTAAGCATTATCTGCATTATTAAATTGACCGCTCCCTGCTACTTTGTAAAAACGCAATTTATCATCAATAACAACATCAAATATACGGTTCATCCGTTCACGGTAAGCAAACCGGGACGTATTCCTGAGGGAATAAAGAGGAGGCAGCTTAACATTTTCCCCGGAATTAATATCAAAGGCTTCAATTTGGGGCAGGGGCACATTACCGGTTTCATCACCATCCAGTGGGAGATAATAACGGACAATTACCGTAAGTACATTTATTGATATATCATAGACAAGACAATTCTCAAGGCCACTCAGGTCACAGGTTTTAGGCACTATATTTATGACATATTTTCTGTTCTCTGCCATTGGATCAGAATCAACTAAATACGGATTCACATTTCCCTGACTTTGTATTATCTGAAAATCAGTTAAAGCGCCTAAGCTGCTTCCCTGTTCCGCATCATAAATATTATAACTCATATACCGGGCATACGCGAACAAACCTGTTATGCGTAATCCGATACTGGCTCTCTGAGATTTCTGCCTGTCAAAAGAATAAGCAAAATAATTGGCATAATAATCAGGTAATGCCAGGGTGGAACGTTTGGTTCCAAGGAAGTACTCCCATTCTTTATTGCGTTTTATACACATAATCCTGTCATCCTCCTTAATTCAGAACAGCTCAGGAAATCGGTTATTCTACCGACAG
>JAFGRV010000237.1 GCA_016934975.1 Spirochaetales bacterium
GATATGAACGTCGTACAGATAATGAAAGCATTAGCAGATGAAACAAGACTCAGGATCGTGTATCTCCTGCAAAAACAGGAATTGAATGTGAATGAACTTGTCACGATCCTGGAAATGGGTCAATCGAGGATATCACGGCATCTGAAAATACTTGCGGATTCAGGAATTGTGACCTCCCGGAGGGACGGACTCTGGGTATTTTATTCTATCCATGAAAAAGAGGAATTACATTCCTTCTTAAGGCAGATTGCAAAACTTCTGGAGGAACTACCGGTTATCGGAGAAGACGAAAAACGCAGGGATTTCGTTATCATGCAGCGGACCAAAGAAACTACCAGGCTTTTTGATACCTTAGCCGGGAACTGGAAGCATATAAAAGCAGAGATTTTCGGAGATGTGAATATAATTCAGGAAATCTATCAGATACTCCCGCCCTGTGATTCGGTGGTTGATATCGGCTGCGGGACCGGTGATCTTCTCGGGCTTTTAAAAAATAAAGTGAAAACAGTTATCGGTGTTGATAATTCTCCCAAAATGCTGGAACAAGCCCGGTATTTTCTGAACAGGGAAGATAATACAATTGATTTACGTCTGGGGATGATTGAGCATTTACCCCTGGGTGACCAGGAAGTGGAGAGTGGGGTTATCAATATGGTGCTGCATCATAGCAACACACCCCTCAGTGTATTAAAAGAGGCTCGCCGGGTGCTCAAACCCGGGGGAAATCTGGTGGTCGTTGATTTTCAAAAACATACCCGGGAAATAATGCGTACTCAGTATGGTGACCGCCGTCTGGGATTTGATTCCGAAGAGCTTAAGATATATTTTAAGAAAACCGGACTTATCATTAATACTGAAAAACATTATCCCCTGACCGGTGGATTGAAAATAATGTTATACATACTGATAAATAATTTAAAGGAGGCATAGATTATGGTATCACCAATAGACAAAAACTTAGGATACAAGGTAGCAGATCTTTCCCTTGCGGATTGGGGAAGAAAAGAACTGGATCTCGCGGAGCGGGAAATGCCCGGGCTTATGGCAGTCAGGGAAAAATACGGAAAAGACAAACCTTTGGCAGGCAGGAAAATTATGGGAAGTCTTCATATGACTATCCAGACAGCGATGCTTATTGAAACCCTTGTCGCTTTGGGGGCGGATGTACGTTGGGCATCATGCAATATTTTTTCTACCCAGGACCACGCGGCGGCAGCGATCGCAAAGGCGGGAACCGCCGCTGTCTTCGCATGGAAAGGTGAAACCCTGGAAGAGTACTGGTGGTGTACTGAACAGGCATTAACCTGGCCCGATGGAAGCGGACCGGACCTCATTGTTGATGATGGCGGCGACGCGACCCTTTTTGTCCATTGGGGAGTAAAAGCGGAAAGGGATCCTTCTGTCCTGGAAAAAACCTATAATAATCCCGAATTTAAAATTATCATAGCAAGACTAAAAGAAAGTTATAAGCAGACACCACAAAAATGGACACACATCGCTGATAAAATCAGGGGAGTCTCGGAAGAAACCACAACAGGAGTTCACAGGCTGTATCAAATGGAAAAAGACGGTGAATTGCTTTTTCCGGCGATTAATGTGAATGATTCGGTAACAAAATCCAAATTTGATAATTTATACGGCTGCCGTGAATCTCTCGCGGATGGTATTAAAAGAGCCACGGATATTATGGTCGCGGGAAAAATTGTTGTCGTCTGCGGTTACGGTGATGTCGGCAAAGGCTGTGCTCAATCCATGAGCGGATTTGGAGCCCGGGTCATCGTGACGGAGATTGATCCTATCTGTGCGCTTCAGGCAGCCATGGAAGGTTTTGAAGTCACAACAATAGAAGATGTATGTGCACAGGCTGATATTTTTGTAACGGCCACGGGGAATTGTGATGTTATTACCGGCGCGCATATGGAAAAAATGAAAGATGAGGCGATTGTCTGCAATATCGGGCATTTTGATAGTGAAGTGCAGATGTCATATCTGGAAAATAATCCCCGCTGCGAGAAAATGACAATCAAGCCCCAGGTTGATAAGTGGAAATTAGAGTCCGGACGCTCTATCATCATCCTTGCCGAAGGCCGTCTCGTAAACTTAGGATGTGCCACAGGACATCCCAGTTTTGTTATGAGTAACAGTTTTACCAACCAGGCCCTGGCACAAATAGAACTCTGTAAAAAAGACCTGGAGAATAAGGTTTATACATTACCGAAACAGCTCGATGAGGAAGTTGCCCGGCTCCACCTTGGCCGTCTTGGGGTAAAATTGACGAAACTTACCAAAGAGCAGGCAGATTACCTTGGAATTCCTGTGGAAGGACCCTTTAAGCCGGAACACTACCGGTATTAACCGAGTACTCTCGGTATTAACCGAGTACTCTCGGTATTAACCGGGACCGTTATTAAACGAAGGATTGCCGTGAGTAAACGTGGGATTTCAGGAAATGAGGTTGATGTATATTATAATGAAATGTTTTTGTGAAGTTGCCTGATTTTTACGTGGGAATCAAAACAGAAGTATACCAGCACAAAGAAAATATGATAACCGGTAAGACTTTAACCTTACCGGTTATTTTTTATTTTAAAAGCAAATGGTAGTAAAACTTGGATAGTAACATCTTCACTAAAATCTCAATCCTCACATGACTTGAAAGCTGCACCTTTATAGGATCTATTTGGTGAAGTTCACCATGTTTCCGGGCAGATTCCCTATTCTATATTAATTCATTTTCATGAATCTCGCACGAGTCCAGTACCAGTTTCAATTGCTTGGCCGGGAGTAATTGAGGTATAATTGTTATAACTTTTCTATTTCCTGTACTCTTAATCCGGTTATCTCTGCTATTTCTTCTATTGAATACCCAAGGTCTTTCATTTTCTTTGCTAATTTTAATGTCCCTTTTTCGATACCCTTTTCAATACCCTTTTCAATCATTTTTTCATCTCGTTCTTTTAAAGCTGTTTCAAACATCACTTTTACCTCCATTAGATCACTAATTTGTTCATTAAAATCATCTGCTTCCCATTCTTTTTTTGAAGTCTGGAATAGATTATTAAGCCATCGTCTAAATAAAAGGATTATCCCGGGCTGTTCTTTTTCTATAAGTCTAATAATTTTGTGAAATTCTTTCCTTAATTCCTCCGGTTTACTATTTTCTATGTAGAAGATGGCTGATACAGCATTTTCTATTTTTAATAAAATCTTTTTGGGAATTTCATTCTCTATAATTTTATAATAACTAAGATGAGGGATATATGTTTCCGGAATCGATGGCCGGATTAAATCCTGCATACGCGTGCAGGCAGTCCATTTTTCTCGACCATTATAGAGCATTACGGGAAATGCAGCTGGTAGCTCTTTTTCCTTTATTGTATGGGATAAAAATTCATAGAATTCCGCCAGGTACCGATTTATACGTATTGCCATGAATGTATCTACTGTTGACTGAAATTCTATAAGCAGGTAAATGTATATGTCATTATTTTTGAAATTTATTTTATATATAACATCAGATTCTTTTTCTTTAAAATCATCAGTGATAAATGATTTATCAATCCGTTCTAATGATGTAAAATCAAGGTCTTTAATAAAATTTTCGTCAATAAAGTATAATAGCAATTCTTTAATCATAGCAGGATGAGAAAATAATTTCTTGTATCGTTTATCATGATCATGTGACATAGCATAATAATAACATAATTATCCTACAAAATCAATAATTATAGCGTCGTGGGGCAGGGCAAACGCATAATAGTAAAAATCAACCAACCGGGAAGATTTCTATATCGACCTTTGGCAATGTAGTATACCTTATTTCGTATAAAAAGTAATCGTCGGTTCACCGCAAAAAAAAGCTTAATTATTATTGGATTTTTGCAAGAGGCTCAATATATTTTTATTTATTTTCTTTATTTTTTAATAATAGTAAAGTAAAATGATATTTTCCCTGATATGCATCGTGAGTATAGTATGAAAAACAACCTTACCGGGTGTCTGGTCCTTTCTTACCTACCGTGTATACACCCGTAAGGAAAGAAGATCAAAATGACAAAAAGGAGTAAAATTGTGAAAGTGAGTACAATCAAATCATTGGTTATTTTTATACTCATCCTGGTAGTCTGCCAGTTTACCCATGGGGAAACCCCGGCAGGAGAAAGACTTCGTGTGTTAGCAGAAGAAGCCGGCATATTGATCGGATATGCTTCACGTAATGGCTTTGATATAATGGCTGATGCATCTACATATCAGGAGGTGGCGCGGACAGAGTTTAATATCCTCACGGGTGAAAACGCGATGATAACGGATGCATTACAACCTGCCAGGGGCATGTTTAATTTTGGACAAGCCGATCAGCATGTCCGGTTCGCCCGGGATAATGGGATTGCAGTACATGGACAAGCCCTTCTCTGGTATCGTCCCCCTTCCTGGATGGCAAATATTTATGACCGTGATCAGCTTATTGATGCTATATATAATCACATTGATACTGTTTTGCACTATTACCAGGGACAAATACTGGTCTGGGACGTTGCCATGGAAGCATTTAACGAAGACGGCTCCTACAGAAGCACGGTCTGGTATACTAAGATTGGCCCGGATTATATTGACCTCGCCTTTCAGCGGGCACACCAGGCAGATCCGGATGCAAAATTGATCTATAATGATTATAATATCTGTGAGCTTTCGGCAAAATCCGATGGAGTATATGCCATGGCCGAGAGTATGGTAGCCCGCGGTATCCCCATCGATGGTGTCGGCTTCCAGATGCACCTGACAGCCGATGGAATTGATGGCCGGAGTTTTTCAGATAATATGGCACGGTTTGCCGCTCTTGGGCTGGAGATATACATTACAGAGATGGATGTGCGAATTAATCCAATGCCATCCCCTGGCGATCTGGAAAACCAGGCAGATATATACAGGGAAGTAGTGCAGAGAGCCCTTGCCCAACCGGCGGTAAAAGCAATCCAGGTGTGGGGTATTCCCGATAAACATTCATGGGTTATGAGTACATTCTCCGGAACGGGTGCCCCCCTTCTTTTTGATGACGACTATAATGCAAAACCATGTTATTATGCGGTCCAGGATGAATTGGCAAACGCACC